>NZ_JACHEU010000007.1 GCF_014201615.1 Aquamicrobium lusatiense
AAGGGCGTGCGCAAGGTGCTGCTGGCCGAGGCCGACGAACTGGCCGAGCGTCTGGCCGAGCCGTATGCGGCACTGATCGTTTCCCTGGCCGGCAACTACGACGCCATCGTCGCGCCGGCGACCTCGTCGGGCAAGAACGTCGCCCCGCGCGTGGCGGCGCTGCTCGACGTGGCGCAGATCTCCGAGATCATCGAGGTCGTGTCGGCCGACACTTTCAAGCGTCCGATCTATGCCGGCAACGCCATCCAGACGGTGCAGTCGGGCGATGCGAAGAAGGTCGTGACCGTGCGCACGGCTTCCTTCCAGGCCGCGCCCGAGGGCGGTTCGGCCGCGGTCGAGAGCGTTTCGGCCGCCTCCGATCCGGGCGTGTCGTCCTTCGTGGAGAACAAGCTGTCGGAGAGCGACCGTCCGGAGCTGACATCCGCGAAGATCATCATCTCGGGCGGCCGCGCGCTGGGCTCGGCCGAGAAATTCCAGGAAGTGATCCTGCCGCTGGCCGACAAGCTGGGTGCCGCCGTCGGTGCCTCGCGCGCCGCCGTCGATGCCGGCTATGCGCCCAACGACTGGCAGGTGGGCCAGACCGGCAAGGTGGTCGCGCCCGAGCTCTACATTGCCGCCGGCATCTCCGGTGCGATCCAGCATCTGGCCGGCATGAAGGATAGCAAGGTCATCGTCGCCATCAACAAGGACGAGGAAGCCCCCATCTTCCAGGTCGCCGACTACGGCATCGTCGGCGACCTCTTCACCATCATCCCAGAGCTCCAAAAGGCGCTTTGACAATGAGACTTTGCTGCATCCATGAATGACACCATTCACAGAGAGCTGAAATGACCCACATCAAGACTATTGCCGTGGTCGGAACCGGCACCATAGGCGCGGGATGGGCTGCCTATTTCCTCTCGCGCGGCCTTCACGTTCGCGCCTTCGATCCACAAGCGGAAAGCCTCGCCCGCCTGCCCGAGCGAATCTCCGCAGCCTGGCCGGTTCTGAGAGAGCTGGATGGCTCCTTATCCGAAACCATTCCGGAAATCATTCTTGCTGCCAGCATGGGAGAAGCGCTCGACGGCGTCGACTTCGTTCAGGAGAGCGGTCCGGAAAACGAGGATCTGAAGATCAGGCTTTTCGCCGACATGGATGCCGCCGCTCCGCCGGATGCCATAATCGCGTCCAGCTCATCGAGCCTGCTCGTCTCGCGCCTGCAATCAGCCTGCACCCGCCCCGAACGCTGCCTCGTCGGGCATCCATTCAACCCACCCTATCTGATACCTCTGGTCGAGATCGTGGCAGGGCCGAAGACCGCCGGCTGGGCTGTTGAGCGCGCAGAAACATTCTACCGCGCGATCGGGAAGCAGCCGCTGGTGCTCGCAAAGGAGATTTCCGGCTACATTGCCAACCGGCTCCAGAACGCCATCTTTAAGGAATCCATGCATCTGATACAGACGGGTGCGGCAACTGTCGAAGACGTCGACAATGCCATGCGCTACGGCCCCGGTCTGCGCTGGGCCTTCATGGGACCATTTCTGACCTATGCGCTTGGCGGCGGTACGGGAATGCGGCGCTATTTCGAGATATTCGAGGAAGAGATTGCGACAAGCTGGAATGAACTTGGCCAACCCGAGATGACCGACGAATTGCGCGAAACCGTCATTGCACAGGCCGAGGCCTTTTTCATGAAACGCTCAGTTGCAGAGGTTGCGACGCGACGCGACGAAGCGCTGGTCAACCTCCTCAAGGCCACTTCTGCGCTCGACATAACCGGATGAGAAAGCATGTTACATATGCCCTCCAGGGAGGGCATATGTCCGTGTACTGTCGTGATTAACCTATCCGGCGCTTGAGCACGACCGTTCCGTCGAAAATATCGACCTGGGGAAGAAGCGCATGCTGCGCCTTCATCTCAGCGAACCGTTCAAGCGCAAAATCCTCAAACTCCACACTCCGGGCAAGCGCCGAATCGACATGCAGCGATATTATATGCGCCACTGCCGAGAGCCAGTCATTATCGGGATCGCGGATTTCGCAATAGATATGCGTGCGTTTCCTGTCGAAGTCGACCAGCCTTGCGTGAACCTCAATGTGTTTGCCTGAACGGATCTCGCGCAGATAAAAGAAGCGGCTTTCGATAACATAATCCGAACGATTGCAGCTTTTTCGATAATGCCAGTCCAATCCAGCATCAGCGTATACCGCATCGATGGCCGGATCCGCTGCCATCGCGTAGGCCGCGTAATTGACATGGCCATTGTAATCCCGCCACGCAGGATTGATTTCCGAAACGGTCGTGATGGGTCGCGAAAGCTGGCTCATATTTGTTTATATAATTAAACATTTTGTCGAAGGCAAGATCGAGACGGAGCTGACATCCAGGCTTTCATCCACATGGTCTGCCCTGAAAAGTGATCCTTCATGAGCTATGGCTTATAAACCTCATGAAGTGGTTGGTTTAGTGGTCAGGGCTGGATGTCACTGGAGGTGTTCAGGCCTCCTTGCCACGGCGCGGCGACAAGGGTCGCAACGATCGGATTTTCCTCAAAGCACTGCACCATTTTACCAACCACACCATCACATGGCGGGCTCTGCCGGAGCGGTTCGGCAAGTGGAACAGCGTGTGGATTCACGTCGCGCTACGCTGCGTGAAGACCAAGCAACTTCTCATCCATCCTGGCCCTTGCGACCGGATCCATCTTGGTTCAAATCAGTCCACACCGCCTAAGCATTAGGCTGCTGTAGCGGCGGTAACTATGATCTCGACGCGGTAGGCCTCTGATGCGAGCTTTACTTCGCCGGTTGCCCGGGCGGGCGGCTTACCGGGGGCGACCCACGTGTTCCACACTGCGTTCATCTCCTCGAACGTGCTGATGTCGGCAAGCCATATCGTTGCCTGGAGAAGCCGCGACTTATCGGTGCCGGCTTCCGCGAGCAGCATGTCGATCCTGGCAAGGATCGCCTCTGTCTGTCGTGTCACCGACTCTCCCGCCGCACCGACCTGCCCGGCCAGAAATACCATTCCGTTGTAAATCACGATGGGGCTGGAACGTTCGCTCGGATTGATCTTGCAGATATCTGTCACTGTTTTGACCAGTTGCTGTTGGAAATGCTGATCTGGTTGCAAGAGGCGGAATTCAGCCGAACACCGTTTCATAGAGACGCAACCAGTTGCCCCCCATGATCTTGTCGGTTTCCTCCGCGGAAAAGCCAACGCCGCGCAATGCAGGCACAAGATCCTTGAGGTTTTCTGGTCCTGGAAGCCAGTCGGGTTTGGCGACTGCGCCGGGAGTCCGGACAGAACCCGCGCCATACTGAACCGTGCGGGTCCAGCGGCCCTTGCGCATCCATTCACGAAAATTATCGTCGTTCTTGTAGCTGTAATCGGTGCCGATGCCGACATGGTCGACGCCCGCGATCTCCACAGTTCGGGCAACCATTTCCGCAAAGCCGCGCACGGTCGCGCAGGCGTCAGCCGGTGTAATGTTGCGATAGGCTGCGCAGCCTATCACACCCCCGGTCTCAGCTAGTGCCTTAAGCACGGCATCGCTACGATTGCGTTTGTGGGGAAAGATGGACGAGGCATTGGCATGCGTCACAGCAATCGGCTTGGGGCTGTGCTCGATCGCGTGCAGAGTTGTCAGGTCTCCGGTGTGGGAACAATCAACGACAACCCCAACCCGCGCCATTTCCTGCACCACCTCGCGTCCGAAGCGGCTGAGGCCGCTATCATTGTCCTCATAGCACGAGCCACCCAGTTCGTTCTGGTTGTTATATGTAAGCTGCATCACACGCGTGCCCATGTCGGCGAACAGTTCGATGAAACGGATGCGATCTTCGAGCAGGTTTGTGTTCTGATAGCCCAGCAGGATGCCTACCTTTCCATCAGCCTCGCAGGCCCGGATGTCGTCGGCTCTGCGGATGATGCGGATGAGATCGGCATTCTCCCGTTCCATGTCACGCCACCGCGCCAGCGCGTCCATGGATTCGAGTGTGCCTTCCCAGAATCCAAGAGTCGGCGTGACGCAGGTGTAGCCGCCCCGTGAAAGGGTTTCGAAAACGCTGCGGTCAAATTCGCCGCACTGCAGAGCATCAATCAACATGTTCGTCTTTCAAAGGAAGTTGCGCCAGAGCATGGCCGGAATGGCGGACAGATCGCTTCATCCATCTGGTATTGATCCGGATAGCGTGATCGGGATGCACCGGATCATGCTCCAAAGCGGAGCGGGTCTACCGGATGGGAAGCCATTGGGTGAATTGTGAGTTGCATGTAGGGCCAGAATGGAAGGCCCGAGATGATCTCGTGCATATGCGTCGCGTCGCGCGCGCGCCACAGACCCCAATTCTCGCGGCGGCCCGGCACGCGCCACATCCGCACGAGGTAGCCTTCCCTGGCCAGTTCCGCCGCGTGAGCTCGCTCCCTGGTCACCAGCGCCGCAACATCTTCCTCGGACCAGCCAACAGGGCCGATAAACGAGATGTTGATCAGGAACTCGACGAGCTTTTCCTTTGCCATATACAGAATATCTCCAATCAGGCGGTTTGCGAAACGCGACGCGCGGCAAGGTCGGCCAGAACTGCCTGAGCCGTGTTGTGTCCCGGAATCCCCGAGAAATAGGCGCCGGGCCATGTGCCAACACCGCTCAGATAAAGCCCCGGCGTCGGGGTTCGATAGCGATGTAGTCCGGGATAGGGCCGCATCCAGAACTGGTTGATGGGCATCATGTCGACATGCGCGATGTTCGCGCCGAACAGGCCGTACTCATTCTCGAAGGTTGATGCATCGATGCAGGCATAATGCTCGACAATGCCGGGCAGATTTGGAATCCACTCTGACATCAGGCCCACGACGGTCTTGACCACCGCGTCCTTGTCGACCGCAACCGGTTCCCGGCCACCCCTGTGCGGCGGTCCGCCAAGATTGATGCTCAGGACGTGCTTGCCTTCCGGAGCCAGCGCAGGCGACGTCATGGAATGGCACAGCGACCAGATAAGGGGTCGCGACGGCATCTTCCCCCTAGCCAGATCCGCATGGCAGTCTTCCAAATAACCCAGCGTCGGCGCAATTCGCAACTGCGCGGTTGCAAGCTGGCGGGCCTCTTCCTCATTCTTCGCGGCAGCGAAGCGCGGCATGTCACCCAGGCCCAGTACAATCTTGAAGGCGCTGCCGGCCGGCGGGGTCTGAGCCATCCCCTGCCTGATTGGCTTCCACTCCGGATTGTCGGAAACGACGAGCTTGACCGTGAGATGAGGATGGGCGGCCGAGACCACAAGCGGCGCACTGAAGGTACGGCCATCTTCAAGTCTGACGACCAGCCCTTGCTTCGTCTCCTCGATCGACGTTACGCGAGCTTCGCGCAGAATCTTTACACCTGACGCTTCCACAGACCGCGCCATGGCATCTGCGATTGCGCCCATCGCGCCAACCGCCAGCCCGGTGGAGCCCCTGAGCGGCATCCGCCGGGGATCGTCAGCTGTTTCGCTTTTCAGCGAAGCAAGCGACAGTGGTCGCATCATCAGATTGAACGGCGTACCCGGCGTTGATGGACCGACCAGCCCGCTGACGACCGACAGTGGCCCCATGATAGCCTGCGTCTCCGGCGCCAGATCGAAATGTTCGAAGAGACCACGCACGCTTCCGAAGAAGATGCGCGAGAACATCTCTTCGTCTTCGACCGTGCGCAGATTGCGCGTCAGTTCCTGAAGTGTCGGTGGTTCTCGAAATACCGAGATGCCAAGACGCTCGGCAAAGCGATTGAGGTAGTCGAAGACTGCGTGATAACGCTTGCTCTCACCGGGAGCATAGCTGTCGATCTGAGCATCGACGCGCTCGCGTTCGCGCCAGCCCACGAACAATCGTCCTTCGGGGAGCGGATGCACCAGTGTTGGATCTGGACGCACGAACCGCAAACCGTGCTTCTCCAGTTCGAAATCCGCGAGTATCTTTGGCTCCAGCGAGCCAGGTGAGTTGGCAATCGAGGATGAAAATCCCGGGAAGAACTCCCTGGTCGCAGCGGGACCGCCGACGCGGTCGCTTGCCTCAAGCAGCAGCACTTCCAGCCCGGCCCGAGCCAGATAGCCCGAGCAAATGAGGCCGTTGTGTCCACCGCCTATAATGATGACATCGGGGTTCTTCACAGAACTGTCCTTTGATCTGCCGCTGGGCGCTACTGGGGCAGGTACTCGTTGGTGTAGAAATCGGACACGGTGTATCCGGGAGCCACCTCGCCAACCTCGCTCAGGGTGCCGAGCAATTTGCTCCACATCTCATCGGTCTGCTGTCCCCAGCTCGCATCTGAGGGGCTGACCGACAGGCTGATCAGGCCACTGAAATAATCCTCGCATGCGGACTGCGAATGGGTGAGGTTGAGTTCGGCCCGAGCCTTTTCACAGGCCGCAGGCACATCGGCGACAGCCGTCTGCCAGGATTTCTTGACCGCGCGCAGGAAACCCTTCACTGCCTCAGGGTTCTTTTCCGCAAAATCCTTGTTGACCGAATAGCCAAAGCCAAGAAGCGGCACACCGTGATCAGCCAAAGAGAAAAGCGCTGGCTGCTTGCCGGCTCCCCGCACGATGGCCGCGTAAGCAAAGCCGTCACCGCTGATCAGATCGATGCTTCCCGAAAGAAGAGCCGCCTGCTTTGCGTTGGCATCAAGGGACACAACATTAAGATCGTTGTCTCCGATCTTGTTCACCGCTTTGAAGATGCGCAGGCTGAGCTGATCGGAACCACCGGGCGTGCTTCCAATGCTATAGGCTTTGACTGCATCCACACCGTCCAGTTTGACCTTGTCGGCGAGGCCGATAAACGATGCGGCTGTCTTGGTCTGGTAAACCGCGACGGTCTTGATCGGAACGCCCTTCGAAATGGCGACGGCGGCGTTAGTCGTGTTGACATGGGCGATATCGTAATTGGACTCGCCGAGCATGATCGCAGTCGTGGCAGAGCCTCGACCCGGCTCGAACCTGAGGTCTATGCCCTCATCCCTGAAGTAGCCCTCCTGCATCCCGATAACGAGCGGAGCGTGATAGGGCAGATAACCCCAGTCGAGACCTAGACGCACCGTCGTGTCCTGAGCGAAGGCTGATTGAACGAGGGCCAACGTTGCGATGGCGTAAGCGGAAATGCGAAGCATGAAGTTTCCTTTCCTGTGAAATTGTGGTGCGTGAGCCCGGAGCCGGGCTTCCTCGTTATTGACCGCGCTGACTGGCGTGCCAGGGGATACACTTCTTTTCGACAAGCTCGGCGAGGTACCAGACGGCCACGCCGAAGCTGGAAACGATGATGACTGCAGCAAAGGCCAGGTCCGTGCTCATGCTGCCGACAGCCTGGATCAGGACATAGCCGAGACCCCGGTTCGAAGCGACGAACTCGCCAATTACCGCCCCCACCGGCGCCAGCGTCGCAGCCAGCTTGATGCCGGTGAATATGTTTGGCAGAGCGTTTGGCAGCTTGATCTTCAGCATCATTCGCAGTCGCCCCGCGCCCATCGCACGGACAAGATGCAGCAGGTCAGGGTCTGCCGATTTGAGCCCCATTACCGTGTTTACGACGATGGTGAAAAACGTGAAAAAGATAACGAAGATGATACCGCTCTTAAGGCCGAAGCCTATCCAGACAAGCATCAGCGGAGCCACGACTACCTTCGGGACAGCATGAGAGATGATCAGCCACGGGTAGATGATGCGGTCGACGATTGGCGACGCAGCGATGGCGATACCGAGCGTGACACCCAGCACCAGGGCGATAAAGAAACCCGACATTGCTGCGAGCGCCGTGTAACCAAGATTGGTCATCAGGTATGACCATCGCTCGACCATCGCCGACAGTACGGCGGTGGGGGCAGGGAGCAGGTATCCGGGAATGGCCAGCCACCGGACGATTGCCTCCCACAGCACAATGCCAACGAGAGCACTTGCGAGCGGCAGCAAGGCATTGCGCATCCGGGTGCGGCGATGCCGCGCCTTCGCAATGGCGGAAACCTTTGGGACAGTGGGGGTTGCGGTGTCGCTCGTCATGCCAGAACCCCCTCATTCTCGAATAGTACGCGTATCCGTCGGGCTATGGCCGCGAACTCAGGTTCCTCGCGGATGCTGAGTGGTCGGGGTTTGGGGAAATCAATATCGATGACGTCGAGCACACGTCCCGGCCGCGCCGACATCACCACGACACGGTCCGACAGATAGACCGCTTCCGCGATACTGTGCGTGATCAGCATGGTACTCACCTGCTCGTGGTCCTGAAGCCTCTGCAGGATCACGTTCATCTGGTCCCGCGTCATAGCGTCGAGAGCGCTGAACGGCTCATCCAGAAGCATCAAAGAAGGCTTGAGCAACAGCGCACGTGCAATCGCCACACGTTGACGCATGCCGCCGGAAAGCTCGTGAGGGTATCGGTTGGCGAAGTCTCCCACACCCAGTTCACGCAGCAGCTCCAGAGCGCGCGCGCGCGTTGCAGAGTCGAGGCGTCCTGCAAGCTCGGCCGGAAGCATCACGTTGTTGAATACGTTACGCCAATCGAGCAGGAGATCGCGTTGGAACACGATACCCATGTCCGATACGGGGCCGGTTACCAGCTTGCCATTGATGACCGCCTTGCCGCCACTGGGGGTGTCAATCCCCGCAAGGATGCGTAAAAGGGTGCTCTTGCCGCAGCCCGATGGTCCGACAACGCTGAGAATCTGCCCCCTGTCAAAGCTGAAAGTAACGGGGTCGAGCGCGTGAACATCGCCGCTGTCGGTAATATATGTCTTGTGAACTCCAGACAGGTCCACGATTGGCCCCATCTTGGTCTCTCTGGTAATTGGCACTATCGTTCCCCATTATTATTTGTGCCTGCGCAGTCGCCTTGAAGGCGGTGGATTAACTGTCTCCGTAGCCGACCATACCCTTGACCTCGAGAAATTCCTCGAGACCGAAGATGCCATATTCCCTTCCGTTACCTGATTGCTTGTAGCCACCGAACGGGCCGTTTGAATCGACCGGCGCATAGTTGATGAGAACGCTGCCTGCCCGGATGCGGCGCGCGACAGCGCGCGCTCTGTCGAGATCACGAGACTGAACGTAGCCAGTCAGGCCGTAAACAGTATCGTTGGCTATCTCAATCGCGTGATCCTCGTCGCGGTAACCAACAATAGAAAGCACAGGGCCGAAGATTTCCTCGCGTTCAATGCGCATTCCGGTCTTAACATCGGCGAACACAGTTGGCCGGACATAGTATCCCTTACTGAGATCCGCAGGTCGGCCCGGACCCCCGGCAACCAGGCGCGCGCCCTGCTCAATGCCTGAGCGGATCAGGGCCTGAATTTTTTCGAACTGCGTTTTACTGATCACGGGACCGAGATCGGTTTCGGGCGCGTTTGGATCGCCAACGCGTAGTCCGTTCGCTGCATCGGCTGCGATCTGCGCGGCGCGAGCCATCTGCGATTGCGGCACGAGCATACGCGTCGGTGCCGAGCAGGACTGACCGGAGTTTCGCATGCAGGCCAGCGTGCCGCGTCGTACCGCATCTTCGAAATCGACGTCCGGCAGCAGAATGTTGGGCGCCTTGCCGCCGAGTTCCAACGTAACACGTTTGATCGTGCCTGCTGCAGCCCGCGATACGGCGACACCGGCCCGCGTCGATCCGGTCAGGGACATCATATCGACGTCGGGATGCGCGCTAAGGGCCTCGCCGACTTCCTCGCCCGAACCGTTTACAAGGTTGAACACCCCGGCTGGAACGCCCGCCTCATGCAGAACTTCGGTAAAAGCGATACCGCTGAGTGGTGACAGCTCGCTTGGCTTGAGCACCATTGTGCAGCCAGCAGCCAACGCGGGCAGCACCTTGCAGACTATCTGATTGATCGGCCAGTTCCATGGCGTGATGAGCCCTGCGACGCCTATCGGTTCACGTCGAACCATTGTGGTGCCATTGAGCATCTCGAAGGTATAAGCTTCGAGAACTTCTATCATCTTCTTGAGATGTCCTTGCCCCGTTCCGGCCTGCGCATTTCGCGCGAACCCGATGGGGGCACCCATCTCTGAGGAGATCAGATCGCCGATCCTCATCTGGTGATCCTGATAGACCTCCAGTATTCGCCGCAGGAGCGTCAGGCGTTCATCCTTGGAAGTGACCGAAAACGCAACGAATGCACGCCGTGCTGCAGCCACGGCGCGGTCAACATCGGCGGAGCCGCCAGCAGCGATTTCCGCTATTGATTCTTCTGTAGCTGGATTGATGACCTGTATCCGGCCCGCACCTATCGGCGCGACCCATTGGCCGTCGATATAGAATTTCAGCAAGTTCGACATCCAGCCTCCTCGCGTAGCTGGCCTAAGGGTTCGGCCACGCAATGTGACTATACGGTTGCAAACGACCGAAGATCAGTCAAACTAAAACTTCTGGACTTTTGTTCAGTTGAATCGAACATGCCGAGGGCCTCATGCTGAGCATCACAAATTTGCGAACTCTTATATTTGTGGCCGATTGCGGGGGAATTCGACCCGCTGCGGAACGGCTCGGCCGAACGCCATCTGCCGTATCCATGGGCCTCAAGCAGCTTGAGGACGCGGTGGGCTCGGCGCTATTTGAGCAGGATCGCAAATCGCATCTCACAAAGGTAGGCGAGTTTACAGTTGAGACCGCGCGTGACGTGTTGAAGCACTACGATAATTCATGTGCGAGCATTCGCGCTTTCGCGCGCCACGAGGTCAGCCGCTGTACTGTGGCTTCGGTAACGTCTTTTGCGGGGACAGTTCTTCCCGAGGCGATATTCCGCGTGAAGAGCAGATGGACCAATTTCGAGGCAATGGTCCGGGAGGTTCATTCAACAAGGATGGCCGATACGGTGGCCGATGGACTCGTAGATGTCGGCTTTGGCCGCATCACCGTCACACGCCCCGATGTCGAAGCAACGCCGTTGATGCATGACCGCTACGCCCTTGTTTGCCGAGAAGACCATCGCTTCGTCGATCTGGGACGACCTATCCGGTGGGAAGACCTCGCAGACGACGATTTTATCGGCAACGAAAGCTATGATAGCCACACTTGCGAGGGCTTGAACCGCATGCACGACAATGCCCGGTTCCATGTGTCGAGTGCGTCGTCAGCTTTCGCCCTTGTCACGGCCAGAGTCGGCGTAACCGTCCTCCCCCAGCTCGCAAGCCAGATCGCTCCGCGGGGGATCAGGTTCGTCCCGCTCGAGGACAAGACTGCCTCGCGGGTGGTCGCTGTATATATACGCCGCGGCAAAAAGCTCTCCCCCGCGACACGAATGTTGATCGAAACCACGCAAGCTTTGCTGGTTGAATGGGCAGCCGACCTCGAAATCACACGAGTACGGAACAGCTAGGTGTTCTGCCCCGGGATCTGGTGGATCGGGTTGAGGATTGATCGATCCGGCTCTGAGGACCAGATCTTGCAGATGTATTCGTATGGTGTGAAGCCTTTTAGATTCTGCAGTCTGCGTGCAAACTTGTATGCCGCCATGAAGTCGGCGAGATGCCATGCCCGATGGGGGCATCTGTGCAGCACTGATCTTGTCAGGTGCAGAATGGACGGTTGCAAGGCATAGGACATCTGCCCAGCAGCATGAGCGTGTGGGCCAGATACCAGCGCACGCACAGCAGGATCACTGATCGATCAAGGTGCCGGCCTTTGAACATGAAATCGGTTTCTGAAGTGGCGTCGACCTCATGCCATCCCTCCATTGCCGAAAAATTTTGCAACACAACCGCGCGGTCTGACGCTTGTCACGGCAGGGTGACGACATCAAACCCGACACGCGACGCCCTGCGGGGCGCGCGCGCCGAAATCAACAACGCCCCGACTGGCACCACAAAGTCGGCAGTCCTTGCGAAATCAATGAGAAGCACCAACTGAGCACATGTTTCGATGCCGCTGTTAAGAGAAAAGCTGCAACTTCAAACGTTCTGACCGCTTCCGAAGCCGATTGCAGCTTTGTTGGCATCAAAGCGATAAATGCTGTTCTCCCGCGGAGACACGTGAATTGTCCGGCCCGCGACAAGCTCTTCATTCAGCGATGTCCTGAGTGTCAGGATCTCGCCCTTGTCGAGGGTAAGATACGCAACGGTTTCCGCTCCCAGATGCTCGGTCCTGTCTATACGGCCCTGCCATTTCCCGCTTGTGGTCGACCATTCCACGGCTTCCGGTCTGACTCCTATGGTATGAGCGCCGTAGAGGTCGGCTTTTTGTCCCTCGATGAAATTCATTTTGGGAGAGCCGATAAAACCGGCCACGAAAAGATTTGCCGGCCGCCGATAGAGTTCGAGAGGGGTGGCGAACTGCTCAATCCGCCCAGCGTTCATCACCGCGATGCGATCGGCCATGGTCATGGCCTCGACCTGGTCATGGGTCACATAGATCATCGTGCTGCCCAGCCGTTTGTGCAGGTCCGAAATCTCCATGCGCATGCTCACCCGCAAAGCCGCATCCAGATTGGAGAGCGGTTCGTCGAAAAGAAAGCCGGTCGGCTGCCGGATAATGGCGCGTCCGATGGCCACGCGCTGGCGCTGT
This sequence comes from Aquamicrobium lusatiense, assembly GCF_014201615.1. Classification (NCBI taxonomy): domain Bacteria; kingdom Pseudomonadati; phylum Pseudomonadota; class Alphaproteobacteria; order Hyphomicrobiales; family Phyllobacteriaceae; genus Aquamicrobium; species Aquamicrobium lusatiense. The sequence goes on from NZ_JACHEU010000007.1 coordinate 12,503, forward strand.
CCACCCGACAGGGCGCGGGGCCGACGCTCCAGATAAGGCAGGAGATCGAGGCTCGTTGCCACCTCCTGCACGCGCTTCCTGATAAGATCGGCTTTTTCTCCTGCCATTTTGAGCGGAAAGGCAATGTTCTGATAGACGGTCATATGGGGATAGAGCGCATATGACTGGAAAACCATCGAGAGCTTGCGCTGTGCCGGCGAGGTTTTGGTCACATCCTGCCCGTCGATCACTATCCGCCCGCCGGTCGGCTCTTCGAGCCCCGCTATCAGGCGCAGAAGTGTGGACTTGCCGCACCCGGAAGGGCCAACGAAGACAACGAACTCCCCGTCCCCGATCTCAAGGTTTGCATCGGGAATGACGATCTGGCTGCCGAACGCTTTCTTCAGGCTCTCAAGCTTGATCGAACCCATTACATTTTCTCCTACTTGACGGCGCCGAAGGTCAGGCCGCGGACGAGCTGTTTCTGGCTTATCCAGCCGACCACAAGAATCGGGAGTATGGCCAGCGTGGATGCGGCGGAAAGCTTTGCCCAGAACAGACCCTGCGGGCTGGAATAAGACGCGATAAAGGCCGTCAGGGGGGCTGCTTTGACCGCCGTCAGGCTGAGGGTCCAGAACGATTCATTCCACGCCAGAATGATATTGAGAAGCATTGTGGAGGCGACGCCGGGCAGGCTCATCGGCAGAAGCACATAAACGAGCTCCTTCAGGGTCGTCGCTCCGTCCATTCGGGCAGCTTCCAGTATATCCGAAGGTATTTCCCTGAAATATGTGTAGAGCATCCAGACCATGATCGGCAGGTTGCCGATCAGCAGGATCAGCGTGATCCCGACGAGATTGTCCAGCAGGCCAACGCTTTTGAAGATCAGAAAAATCGGAACGAGAGCGCCTACAGCCGGCATCATCTTGGTCGAAAGCATCCACATCAGAACATGACGGGTTCCGCGCCCGGGCTGAAACGCCATCGACCACGCTGCGGGAATGGCGACCATCATGCCCAGTATCGTGGAGCCCAGTGATATGATGACCGAATTGAGGAAGTGGCTGAAATATTCGGATCGTTCCTGGACCTGAAAGTAGTTTTCAAGGGTCCATCCTTCGGGCCAGAAGGCGGGCGGGAAGGCGATTGCCTCCACCTCTGTCTTGAAGCTTGTGAGCACCGTCCACAGGATCGGAAAAAACAGCAGCAGCGCCACCAGCCAGCCAAGGCCGGTCGTGGCGGCCCTTACCATGACGTCACGACGATGTTTCATCGCATCATTCCTCAGGCTGTCAGGTTCCGTCCGGCAAGACGGATCGCAAAAATGGCGACGATGTTGGCAAGAACGACAGCGATGATCGCACCGGCCGAGGCCGCGCCGACATCAAACTGCATGAGCGCCTGCACATAGATCAGATAGGGAAGATTGGTCGACGCATAGCCCGGTCCTCCGCTGGTGGTCACGAAGATCTCGGCGAAAATGGCCAGAATGAAGATTGTTTCGATCAGGATGACGACGGTGATCGCCCGACCCAGATGCGGCAGGATGATGTAGATGAAACGGTCGAACGGACCCGCGCCGTCCATGCGTGCCGCTTCCTGCTGCTCATGATCGAGCGACTGCAATGCCGTCAGGAAAATCAGCGTGGCGAACGGCAGCCACTGCCAAGCGACGATGAGAATGATCGAGAGCAGCGGATAGTTGCTCAGCCATTCCACCGGCGGCAGTCCGAGCTTCATGGCAATCCAGGCAAATATGCCATAGCCGGGATGCATCAACATGTTCTTCCAGACCAGAGCTGAAACCGTAGGCATGACAAAAAACGGCGCGATCATCAGAAGACGCGCAATGCCTCTTCCCCACATGGGCTGGTCGAAAAGCAGCCCCAGAAGAATACCGCCAATGACCGTGATGGCCAGAACCCCGCCTACCAGCAGGAGCGTGTTGATGATCGCCTGCAGGAATGCGGGATCTGTCAGAAAAAACTCGTAGTTGCTCAATCCCGCGAACCCGCCAAGCGTGGGGTTCATGAAATTGTAGAACCGGAAAGACAGCCACAGGGTCGTTGCCAGCGGTACGATCATGCCCACGATCAGCAGCAGCACCGACGGTGCCAATGCAATCCGGGCTGTTCTTTTCATCTGGTAACCAGCCATTGCTCATCCACTCCTGTGGTGCTTCTTGACCTGCCGCAAAACTTAGCCTGCGGCGGGGCGCTGCGGCCGGAAATCACCGGATTCCCGGCCGCCCGCAAATTTACTACTTCTTGTAGTAGCCGGCCCGCTCCATCGTGCGTTCCGCGTAGGCCTGTGATTCCTGAAGAGCCTCGTCCGCAGTTTTGCTGCCACTCAAAGCGGCGGCGATGTTCTGTCCGATGGTGGTGCCGAGTGCCTGGAATTCGGCGATGTCGATGAAGCCGGCGCCGGTGTAGGGCACTTCATTGACGGTGGGCTTTGTCGGGTTCACTGCCGAGATGGCGGCCAGTACCTTGTCCGCAAAAGGCTCGGCGACATTCTGGTATTCCGGCAGGGCATAAGTCGACTTGCGCGTACCCGAAGGAGCAAGAAGCCAGCCCTCGCGCTCACCAACGAGACGAGCATATTCCTTTGAGGTGGCCCATTCGATGAACTTCTTTGCAGCCGCAGCATTGTCGGTCACGCTTGCCGGGATAGCGAGAGCCCAGGCCCCGCTCCAGCCGGCAGCCTGCGGATTCTTGTCCGTAACCGGGAATGGCGCAAAGCCGGTGGTGTCTGAAACCTGCGATTCCTTCGGGTCGAGGAGGTAACCGGCCGTCACGGTCGCGTCGATCCACATGCCGCACTTGCCGCTGCTGAAAAGGACACGATTTTCATTGTAGCCGTTCGTCGCGGCGCCGACCGGTCCTGCTTTCTTCATCACATCCAGATACCAGTCCATAGCCTGACGCCACGGTTCGCTGGTCAGGCGTGGCTTCCATTCCATGTCAAACCACTCACCACCCAGTGCGGAAACGAAGGTTGTGATGAGCGGCGTGTTTTCGCCCCAGCCCGGCTTGCCCCGCAGGCAGATACCATTGATGCCGTTCTCCCGGTCCGTGATCTTTTCAGCGAAACCCGCGAGATCATCGAGTGTTGGCTTTTCGGGCATCGTGATGCCCGCCTTCTCGAAAAGATCCTTGCGGTAGAAAGTGATGAGGCTCTCACCGTAGAAGGGAGCTCCATACATAACCCCGTCGACCGAAAGGCTCTGGCGCGTGGCCGGGATGAAGTCGTCATAGTCGTAGCTGGCGCTGAAATCGTCCAGCTTCGTCAGCCATCCCATCTTCGCCCAAAGCTGGGTCTGATAGGAATTCACCGAAATGACGTCATACTGCCCCGCCTTGGTGGCGATGTCGGCGGCAAGCCTTTCACGCAAGGTGTTTTCTTCGAGAACCACCCAGCGCAGTTTGATGCCGGTCTGATCTTCGAACTCCTTCGACAATTTCTGCATGATGATCATGTCGCCATTGTTGACGGTCGCGATCACAATCTCTTCTGCTGAAGCAGATGACACCGCTCCACCCAAAGCAAGTGCAGCGCCGAACGCAATAATAGACTTACGCATTGCTATTTCCTCCTTGTTATCCGGTTTCCTGACCGGTCCCACCTCACCGAGGTCGCCGACACGCTGTCGCACGACTTCCCGACACGAACCTGAAGGGCCCGTAACTTTCACGTCCTTCTCAGGACAGGCTGCTTCCTGCCGCGAACTGTGGATCAACCGGCGTCGGCAGCACGACATGCCGTTCAATCGTTTCCGCAGCGGCCAGCAGGCGCTCTTCCTCGAATTGCGAGGCCATCAGCTGAACGCCCATCGGCACTCCGTCCACGAGACCGGTCGGCACAGCCATGGAAGGCAGGCCAAGCAGCGGCGGCACGTGCAATGGCGACAGCTCAAGAACCATTTCTTCGGTGAGCGCGACCGGCCGGTCGTAGAAATCGGCAGGCTGCGGCTTACGCCATGCTGTGGGCGTCAGCACGATCGGATAGGTTTCCATGAACAGGAGCCATTCGCGAATGATCGTGGTGCGTCGCGCCAACCCTTCACGGAACTGTTCGAAATCGATGTGCGGCGTGGCCGCAAGCAAGGCATGTGCTTCGTTTATTTCCTCAGGCGGCGCATGCGCTTCGATCTGATCCAGCATATGCCGGCGGATTTCGTGGATGAGCAGACGATCCCGCAGAGCCGAGGCTTCGGCGAAGCGGGGCAGTGCAATTTCCTCCACTTCATAGCCGGCCTTCTGCAGCCAGGATGCAGCCTGGCGGACAGCCGTGACAACCTCAGCGTCCTTTTCGACGCCGGGCAGCTCCGTCAACACCGCAACCTTGCATGGCGAAGAAGCGCCAGCGCGGCTTACAGGCTCGTGCACCGACCACGGGTCGCGCGGATCGTGGCCCGACATTGCCCACAATGCCGTACGCAGATCGCCGGCCGAACGGGCAAAAGGCCCGTTTACCACCGCCAGCTGCGACATGATCGGCAGATCGGCAGGCGAAGTGCCGCTGAAATGCGCAACGCGACCGAAGGTGGGACGAATTCCCGAGATTCCGCAGCAATAGGCCGGATAGCGGATCGACCCCCCGCTGTCATTGCCATGCGCGAGAGGCACCATGCCCGTAGCGACGGAAACCGCCGCGCCACCGCTGGAGCCACCCGGCGACACGGTCTTGTCCCATGGATTGAGTGTGCGCCCATAGAGCTTGTTGTTGGTGAACAGGCCGAAGGACAGCGCAGGTGTATTGGTTCTGCCGACGACAATGGCGCCCGCCGCCCGCCACTTCTGCACCAGCGGCGAATCCTCCGTGGCGATGCGGTCTGCAAAGGCAGCCACGCCATTGGTCGTCGCCCTGCCCGCGACGTCGATGTTCACCTTTATGGTGACAGGCACACCGTGCAGGGCTCCGGCTTCTTCCCCCCGCATGAGTGCGGCATCCGCCCGACGCGCATCCGACCGCGCCTGCTCTTCCATGAGGTCAACGACCGCATTGACGGCAGGATTGACCTGCGCAATGCGCGCCAGACAACTTTCCATAACCTCACTGCAGGAGACCTTCTTCTCCCGTATTGCGGCAGCCGTCTCGCGCGCGCCCCAGCGCCAGATATCATCACTCATGAGATCACGCCTCCTCAGCCGGCCCGTGTCCGACAAGTTGCACGGCCCTTGCCACGATCTGCGCCTGGCTGCCGTCTATCGACAGCGCCGCGCCCTCCTCATCGGCCTGCGGCGGCTCAAGCGTGGCAAGCTGACTGTCCAGCAACTCGACCGGCATGAAATGCGTCTGCCGCTCGGCCAGACGGGCCCGGATCAACTCCATCGGCCCCGACAGATGAATGATAAACAGAGGTGACAGCATCTGGCGCAGTACATCCCTGTAGCTGCGCTTCAGCGCGGAGCAGGCGATGACGACGGGTCCGCCGGTTCGCTCCATGGCGATGATTGCAGATTCTGCAACCGCTTGCAGCCATGGCCAGCGATGTGCATCGGTTAAAGGCTCGCGATCTGACATCCGGCGTATGTTCTCCGCAGGATGGAAATCGTCCGCCTCCACGAAGCAGCCGCCAATCTTGTCGGCCAATGCCTTTCCAATCGTCGATTTTCCGGCACCACTGACACCCATGATAAGGATGTAGCGGGCTTTGCTGTCTGCAACAGTGATGCCTGGCAGCGTCATGCCCACGCAAATCTCCTTCGACGAACTCGGTCTCATTTGTGAATGTAAGCGCTTGCATTGTCAACACGCCTTTTCAAAATCGAAAATCGATGCCACAACCTCAGCCGAGGTGACGGATGATCGACGGGCGTGTCAGACTTTCGGATGTGGCAACCGCGGCGGGGGTAAGTACGGCCACGGTGTCGCGTGTATTGCGGCGGCCGGATATGGTTTCCGCCGACGTGCGCCAGCGCATTCTCCAGATCATTGAAGAACTGGGCTATGTGGCCAATCCGGCTGCGCGGGCGCTGGCCTCTGCCCGCACCAATGTGATCGGCATCCTGATTCCATCGCTGACCAACAATGTCTTTGCCGATGTGCTGCGCGGCATCTACGCGGTTGCGCAGGACAGCACCTATGATGTCCAGTTCGCAAACACCCGCTATTCGAATCTGGAAGAAGAAAACCTTCTTCGGGTTTTCCTCAATCAGAAGCCTTCCGGCCTTATCGTTACGGGCACGGACCAGTCAGTCGCATCGCGCGCTTTGCTGAAACAGGCGAATTGCCCTGTCGTGCAGATCATGGAAACCGGGGAAAGCCCGGTGGACATGATGGTGGGGTTTTCCCACGTGAAAGGTGCTTATGCGGCAACCTCGCATCTGGTCGGGAGCGGGTATCGGCGCATTGCCTTTCTTGGCGCGCGCATGGATCCGCGCACGCAAAGACGCCTGCTGGGCTACACAGAGGCGCTGGAGGAGGCCGGCCTGTTTGACGAGCGGCTGATTGTTACAACGCCGCGCTCCTCCACGGTAACGCTTGGCTGCGAGTTGCTTGGCCTGCTCCTTGACAGGGATCTGGGGGCGGATGCCGTTTTCTGCAACAATGATGACCTTGCTCTGGGCGTCCTGTTCGAGTGCCAGCGCCGCCGAATTCCTGTCCCCTCCGAAATGGGTATTTGCGGCTTCAACGATCTGGAGATGATGGCCGTTGCCAACCCCTCGATCACCAGCGTCCGAACTTTCCGGCAGGAGATGGGAGAAAAGGCCATACGCATGCTGATCGACAGGATCGAAGGCAGGCAGGTCGAAAATCCCCTGCTTGACCTCGGTTTCGAACTCATCGCCCGCCAGAGCAGCCAAAAACTCCGCCCTTAGCATAATCCTCGCATCGCTTAGGGGAGACTGACGGCCCTCGCTGGAAGTCAACAGCTCGCGCTATCCGTCTGCCCTCTCCACGGAGCAGCATGCCTCTGAGTGGAGTGCCTTGCCACCGGACGCCGACATTTCGTCCGGGGAGCGCCGCTGCATATGCCAGCGTCCGCGCCGCACAAGCTGCCAGCTCGACAGCGATTCCGGCGGCACCTGAAACGTGCGGACCTGCTCCACCGTGTCGACCTTGCGCTCCAGCTGCGAGACGATCTCGCTACCCGGTTCCCTTTGCACACGCTGTATCTCCACGCGGCCACGCTCATAGCGCCCGGCCCGGATGACACGCGAGGTGGAACTGTCGGCCAGCGTTGTTGTTGAGGGTGATCCTCTCCGCGTCCCTCGACACCGAGCCGGACACCTCGCCGATCCGCAAGAGCCGAACGAACGGTTTGAATCCACTCCTGTTGGCTGATTGCGGGTTCCGACTCAGAGATTCCGTTGCACGCCCTGCAAAGACAGATCACAACTTCAGGCGTTCAAGCGCGATAGCGAACTGTCGCCGCGCACTGTCGCCCAGAGGATCGCCGACCTCCTTGTAGGCCTGAATCTTGTATGCCGGGATCCAGCTTCCGATCGCGGCCTCGAATGCAGGGCGATCCATTGATCGTTCGAACCAATCCGTCACATGTGGAAAGCTTTCTTTCCACATGTGATCCATCTGCAGAACCCTCAGCCGGTTGAGGTAGGAGAGGAAACCGATATCGGCGAGTGAATAGTTGTCGCTTGCCAGCCATCGTCTCTTCTCCAGCACCGCTTCCATGTCGAGGAAAAGCCGGGCGAAGGCCGTAAACGCTTCGAGAACGTAGTCGGAATCCATGCCGATATCGACAAGTTCGCGCCATTTCTTGCGGCGCAGAGGATCGGGAATGCCTGCCACGCGCGCCTCCCGTGCCTCTTCCGACTTCGCCTGCTCCCATGCCCTGAACAGGGTCGCCGTCGTCACGGTATTTATCGCGTAGTGTATGGCATCCTCGCGTCGCGTCCATAGCCGCACCTGCGCACGGCCGGCGGGATCGGAGGGACGCAGCGCCCGTTGCGGGAAGGCCTCATCGAGATATTCGTTGATGACCGTAGACTCGATCACGACCACGTCGTCATGAACGAGCGTGGGAACGACCGCATTCTGGTTCAGCTTCATGTAGGCCGGGTCGAACTGGTCTCCTGTTTCCAGATTGAGCAGGCGCCCGTCCCATTCAAGCTGCTTTTCGGCCAGGGTCAGGCGAACCTTGGCGGCGCAGACCGATGTATCGGCGTGATAGAGTGTGAGCATTCCGTGCTCCGGTCGATGTTCGAGATCAGAAAAAGCCGTTTGTCAGGAAATCGCGGCGGCCATGATCCTCGCCGTCTCGTCGAAATGCCGCCACAGATCGGGATCGATCGGGTTGGGATCGCCGAAATAGCCGTCCGGCGTGAGCGCGCGCGCGTCGTCGCCACCCTTGCGCCAGCGCGGCAGATCCGCTGCCGTCAGCGCGGTTGGATGCAGCCCCCGCAGCCGCTCGTAATCCACAGTCTCCGGGAAGTAGCGCACGATGGCGGCGGTCTCATATTCGTCGGCATGGACGCCGAACACGCCCGTCACCCGAAAATCCTCCAATGCCGGTGTCGGCTCCCACGGCAGCCAGATCGGCTCCGTGCCATCCATGCCCAGCCGGGCAAACATCCGCCAGCGGATCGGCGTATAGAGCCAGCGCACGCGGGGTTGTCCCTTTCCGTGAAACTTCAGCAGCACGTCGCGGATCATCTCGTTGTGGGAGAGTTCGCCGTGATGGCTGATCAGCAGCACGTCGCTGAATCCGTTCGCGATCAGCGAGTCGATCACGTCTTCCAGCAGCATCGCCGAGGTTTCGGGGCGGATCCTGAAACTGCCAGGAAATTCCGCCAGTGCCATGTTGATACCCCAGTAATAGGTGGGCGCGATCAGCACTTCCTGACCCCTGCCGGCGGCATAGTCCGCAGTCGCCCGCGAAAGCGCCAGCGCGATGAATGCGTCTGTGCCAATCGGCAGGTGAGGGCCGTGGCACTCCATGACACCGATCGGCAGGATGACCTTCGCCCCCCTGCCGGCGGCATCCCGGATCGCGGTGCCCGTCATCTCGGCCATCGTGCCGGCCATGGTGTGTTCCTGCTTCACGCCAACCTCCCCGTCAAACCGCAATCCATTCCTGTACTCGCCCGAAATCGGCGAGAAGTTCCTGCGACGAGCCTTCAAGCACCACCCTGCCCCGGTCGAGCACGATGGCGCGGTCGCTCAGGCGCAACGCATCCTCGGCGCGCTGCTCGACGATGATGGTCGCGAACCCCTCCTCCCGGCGCAACCTCTGCAACGTCTCCTCCAGCTCCTCGACGATGACGGGAGCCAGCCCCTCGAACGGCTCGTCCAGGAGGAGGAGCTTCGGATTGGTCATCAGCGTGCGGCCGATGGCCAGCATCTGCTGCTCACCGCCGGAAAGCTTGCCGCCCATGTTCGACCTGCGCTGCCTCAGTCGCGGGAAAAGGCGATAGATGGCCTCCAGGTCGAAACGCCCCGAACGTCCCGCAACCAGAAGATTTTCTTCCACCGTCAGCGAGGGGAAGATGTCGCGTTCCTGCGGAACCCATCCAAGCCCAAGCCTTGCACGCCGATAGGCCGGCACATGGCCCAGGTCATCGCCATTCCAGCGCAGGCTGCCGCCGACATGGCGGGCATGGCCCATGATGGACAGCATCAGCGTCGTCTTGCCGACGCCATTGCGACCCAGAACCGAGAGGCCCTCATGTTCATTGATGGCAAGGTTCATGCCGTCGATGACCACGGCATCGCCGTATCCGGATACGAAATTGTCAAGTTCAAGCAGCGGCATGATGCCCTCCACGCCCCAGATAGACTTCGCGCACGCGTTCATCTTTCGAGATCTCGGCAGGCGTTCCCTCTGTCATGATCGCCCCTTCCGCCAGAACGGTGATGCGCTCGGCAAAGCGGAAGACGAGGTTCATGTTATGCTCGACGAAAAGCAGGGTAAGGTCGCGCGGCAGCGCCGCGATCCGCTCGAAAATGGCTTCGCTCTGGGTCGTCGGCACGCCAGCCGCCGGCTCGTCGAGAACGATGATGTCCGGCCTCGTCGCCAGCGCGATGGCGATCTCCACCAGACGGCGCATGCCGTAAGGAAGCGAGGCCACGACCTTGTCGGCCTGCGGTCCCAGTTGCGCGAGTTCGAGCAACTCGCGCCCTTCCTCCAGCACCGAGCGTTCTGCGGCCATGGATGTCCAGAAGACCTTCGAGCGCTGCTCGCGCTCAAGGATCGCCATGCAGACATTGTCCAGCACCGTCAGCTTCGGAAACAGCTGGTTGATCTGGAATGTGCGCGTCAGGCCGGAGCGCACGCGTGCCCGCTGCGAGCTTCCGGTCATGTCCCTGCCCGAAATGAAGACGCGGCCCGAAGTGCTCGGAATGCTTCCCGTCAGCGCATGGACAAGCGAGGTCTTGCCGGCTCCGTTCGGCCCTATGATCGCATGACGCGCGCCCTTGCGAACCTGAAGCGAAACCGCGTTGACGGCTGTGAAGCTCCCGAAGCGCAGCGTGAGGTCACGCGTTTCGATGGCGAAGCTCATGACGACCTCCTGCGAAGCCAGCGTTGAACGCGCGCCGGTATCCCCGCCAGTCCGTCCGGCAGCACGAAAACCGAAGCCATCAGGAACAGTCCAATCCCCAGATGCCAATAGCGCGGGCTGATGGCCGAGAGCATGTCCTTGAACCAGGTGAAGATCGTCGCGCCCAGCACAACACCGGGTATGCTTCCCGTGCCGCCCAGCGCGGTCATCACGACCACGTCGGCCGAACGCTCGAAGCCGAGCATGTCGAGCGAAGCGAAGTTGCTGGTCTGTGCAAGCGCGGCTCCGGCCAGTCCGGCCAGTCCGCCCGAAAGCACGTAGGTTACGGCCATATGGCGCGACACCGGCGAACCGATCGCATGCATCCGGGTCGTGTTCTCACGAATGCCGCGGAGCGCCAGACCGAAGGGCGACGTCGTGATCCGCCAGACCGCCAGATAGACGATCACGAGGATGGCCAGCGTGTAGAAGAACGCTGTGCGGCCCCACATGTCGAAGCGGAAAACGCCAAATATCTCGCCTACGGTGAAGCTGGCGAGCCCGTCCGCCCCGCCGGTAAGCCAGTGCGCCTGGTTGGCTGCCTCGAAGAAAAGGAAGCCGACGCCCAGCGTAACGAGAAGGCGGGTGAAGTCGTTGCCGGTCACGACGATACGCGCGAGCAGACCTGCAACGGCCGCGTTGATCATCAGTCCGGCGAGGAGGGTCAGGATCGGATCGGTGATCCCCGCGCCGCCAAGGATCGCGACGGTATAGGCCCCTATTCCGAAGAACACCGCATGGCCAAGCGAGACAATGCCTGCATAGCCCTGCAGAAGATCGTAAGAGAGAGCGAATGTCGCGACGATGAAAATTGTCGAGAACAGCCCGAGATAGCCGGGAAACAGGAAGTAGGCTGCAAGCGCAAGCGCGATCAGGATCGGCAGCGCGACGCGCAGGTCGTATTTCTGGGTCATGCCCCCCTCCTCGCCAGACCGTAGGGCATGAAGACCATCGCCAGCACCAGTATGGTATAGATTACGAAGCCGCCCACTTCAGGCAGGAGATATTTGAACAGCGAGTCCGCCAGGCCGAGGAAGATTGCCGCGATGAAGGAGCCTCCGACCGAACCGGGACCGCCGATGGCGACCACCATCAGGACGAGCACGAGATATTTCAGCGGAAAGCTGGGATCGAGGCCGAGAAACCCGACCGCCAGCGCGCCGCCCAGCCCGGCGAAGGCCGCGCCAAGGCCGAAGGCGGCGGCAAACAGGCCGGAAACGTTGATGCCGATGCCTTCGGCCGTCACGCGATTGTCGACCGCTGCGCGGATTCTCGCGCCAAACAGCGTCCGGTTGATCAGAAGCAGCAGCGCCAAAAGCGCGACCACACCGCTCGCCATGATGAAAAGCCTGTAGCCGGAGGTGACCACACCGAGAAACTCGACCCGCTGGGTTGCCCATCCGGGCAATGCGATCGGCTGCTGCTGCGGCCCGAAGATGATGTTGGCGACCGCACCGGCCGCGAAGGCGAGGCCGATCGAGAAAAGGACATGCTGAAGCTCGGGCTTGCGATAAACATGGCGGATCAGCGTTCGTTCGAGAGCGATGCCGATTGCCCCTGTCAGCAGAAATGCGATCGGCAGCACGAGCAGAAACGGAATTCCCAGACGCCCGGTCAAGACCACAAGAATGTAGCCCCCGCACATGGCGAAGGCGCCATGTGCGAGATTGACGAACCGCATCAGCCCCAGGGTGATCGACAGGCCGATCGAGAACAGGAAGAGAAGCATTCCGTAAGCGACACCGTCGACGACAACCGTAAGGAGGCTGGTCAGGTTCATTTGGCAGGGTCTCGGACCATGTCGACGACTGCAATGGTGTTGTTGGACCCCTTTCCGTCCACAAACTCGCCCTTGCGAATGTAGATGTTCTGGGTGATGTCGCGGGTATCCGGCTCGATCAGTATGGGACCGCGCGGGCTGGCCAGCTTCATGCCCTTGAACCTGGACATCAGAGCATCCGCGCTGACATCGCCGCCGGTCTCCTCAAGTGCCTTGTAGATCATGTCCATGCCATCATAGCCCTGCAGGACGCGATAGCTCGGCGCTCCTTCGTGGTCGGCCCGGAAGGCTTCAAGGAACGCCTTGTTCTCCGGCGTGTCGACATCCTCCTGATAGTGCCAGGCAGAGATGACATCCTGCACGGCGCTTCCCATCGCCGGCAAGAGGTTGTCGTCAACGACATCGCCCGTCACCATCAGCTTGATGCCGGTCCCCTTCAGGCGCTCTCCCGACTGCTTCATGAAGGCGATGGAAACATCGCCGCCGGGATTGAACGCGAAGATCGCGCCCGGCTTGGCCTCGATGGCACGCTGGAGGAAGGGGCCGTACTCGGTTGCGGCAACCGGGGTCCGGTCGCTGCCGAGCACTTTGCCGCCGCCTTCGGTGAAGCCCTTGGTGAACCAGGTTTCAGCGTCGATGCCCGGTGCGTAATCCGAAACGATCGTGTAGGCACTGCCGATGCCGTTGGAGGCGGCCCATTTCCCGAGCGTGTAGGTGACCTGCGACAAGGTCATCGAGACGCGGGTGAAATAGTCCGACTTGGTGGTGATGCTGGACGTCGCCGCATTGACGATGATTGCGGGAATTTTCGCCTCGGTCAGAAGCGTCGCCACCGACATGGCATTGGGAGTGAAGCTGTAACCCAGAATGATGTTTGCGCCGTTGCGCAGGATGAGTTCCTGCGTGAGACGCCGCGCGAGATCGCCTGAACCCGGCCCCTGGTCGTCGCGCACCACAAGCTCGACTTCCTTGCCCGCGACTTTCGTCCCATGGACCTTCTGATAGAGCCGCATCCCGGTTTCGTAATGTGATCCCTGATCGGCAAATGCACCCGACAAGGGCAGCACCACGCCGACGACCACCTTGTCATCGGCCGCCGCTGCGGGAAGCGCCGCGCCAATTGCGATCGCCGCCGCGAAGCCGAGTATGCGCCGGCGGTTGATGCCGCCAGGGATGCTGGAAGTTCTGCTCCCGTTCATGATACTGTTCCCCTGTTTTCGTTGTTTGTATCGCTGGCGGACCGGCCGTATCTAGCGTGCGTCTGGCACCCTGCGCGTCGCCATAAACTCGTCGAACGTCTCCCCGCGCATCTCGGCATAGACTTCGAGATTGGTTTCGCCGACGAGGCGGGCGAACTTCTCCAGCACGAAGAAATTGGTCCCGTAGCGGACGAGGCCGATCCAGTCGCGCTCACGAACCATCCTGGTTTCTTCGGCGGTCAGACCGGCAGCCTCACAGGCCGCCTGCTCGTCCGCCGAGAACTCTGCGCGGGCTTCCGGAAGACGCATGTTCCAGAAGAAACGGTTGATGCGGACCTTGTCGACCCCGGTGGGGATATCGAACGGATAGGTGCCCTCGATGTCCTCGATCCCGACCGTCTGCGGATTGCCGTGGCGGATTTCGCCGGATGAGGGAACATGGACATTGTTCTCCTCAAGCACCATCGTCGCCATGTTGGTCGTGGTGGCGAGGTAGTTGCTCTTGTGGACCAGCTTCAGGTCGTCGCTGAGCGCACCGCGCATCGCGAGCCACATGATGACCTCCGCGCCTTCGGCGCCCCCCAGCCGCACATAGTCGACCAGCTTCATGCTGGCGAGCTGCATCGGATCCTTTTCGATAAGCTCCAGGAAACGGTCGTCCCAGTCGGTGTCGTTGTAGCCGGTGCGCTCGCCATGGATCTGATGCGACAGGCCGCCGGTGCCGATGATCGCGACCGTGAGATCTTCGGGATAGGAATGGATCGCACGGCGCAGGGCCTGACCGAGCTTGAAACAGCGCATCGGCGTCGGCAGCGGATAGCGCACCACGTTGACCATGATCGGCACGACCTTGCCCGGCCAGCCGCCTTCATGCGGCCACAGAAGCGGCAGCGGGGAGAACACGCCGTGGTCGAGCGGCCGGTCATGGAAGACGGCCATGTCGAACTCGTCGGCGACGAGTTGCTCGGCCAGATGAGTGGCGAACTCGGTATGGCCCGGCAGCATCGGCAGCGGGCGCCGGCCTGCACCCTCATCGGCAACGTCATGCTGCGGCGCAGCGCCGATCGAAAAGGTCGGATAGAGGTCGTAGAAGAAGGCGTTGAGGTGATCGTTGTAGAGGATCACCAGCACATCCGGCTTCTTCTGCGCCAGCCAGTCGAAGGCCGGCTTTGCGCCCCTGAACAGGGGAGCCCAGGCCGGATTGTCCCATTTCTGCTTGTCGTAGGCCACGCCGATGGTCGGGACGTGGGACATGCCAACACTGCCGATTATTCGAGCCATTTCTTCAATCCTCGCTCAAAGTTCGTCTCCGCGTGGCGTCGGCTGGCGGAAATACCTTCTGTTTCTACGTCAGCGCCAACAGGTGCTGTACTATGGCTTCGTCGATAGCGGTGCTGCCGCGGCGGGAGCGGAACAGCCAGATACCGCCCTCCCGCACCAGAACGTCGTCGAACGCTCCGACCGAAAGCGATATGCCCCGTTGCGGCACCGCGCTGACGAGAACGGAATAACTGGTCGCATTGGCGACATCGGGGCCATCGAACCCGATCACGGTATTGCACACGAGGTGTCGGGCCAGCCGCGCCGGCCGGGCCCTGAACGCCGCCAGGATCGCCTCGCGCCCGGCAATCGGGCTGTCCGGCGCGCTTGGCCGTACAAGTTCTCCGCCCTCGACGAACAGGCTTGCGACATCTTCCCAGCGGCCGGCATCGACGAGATGCACATAGCGCCGGATGAGCGTCTCGATCGCCCTTTCGTCTTCCAGGCGTGACGCCATCATTCCCCCTGCCCGTCCCCTGCCGAAGTCAGGATTTCATTGATCATCTGGTCGGCGGTGACGACGTCGCCAAAACTCTGGAACACCGTGGTGAAGCCGACATCGTGATCCTCCTGGAAGCGCGCCGCATTGGCGTCGGAGATCATCGCCACGCGGTAATCCAGCATCATCGCGTCGCGGGCCGAGGTTTCGCAGCAGAAATTGGTGAGCATGCCGGTTATGATGACATTGCGGATGCCACGTGCCTCGAGCATGCCGGGAAGGTCGGACTTGCCGGGGATGAAGGCGCTGAATCGCGACTTGTTGGCGATCAGGTCGCCCTCGGCCACATCGAGGTCGGCCCGAAGCTCCTGCCCCGGCGCACCCTCCGTGAGATTGTCGCGATGGCGGGCCGCATTTTCCGGCGTGAAGAAATAGTCGTGGTAGATCGGCCAAAGGCTCTCGCCGTTCCTGCCGGCCACCATCTTCACCCAAGCCACCACGCCGCCCTTCTCACGCACTGCTGCCGCCAGCCGGTTGATGACCGGAATAATCGCCACCGCCGAGGGCACATCCTTCACGTAAAATTCCTGCATGTCCACGACGACCAGCGCCGTTTCGGCAGCAATGAAGGTGTCGAATACCCGGACACGACCGCGCTTGGTCATGACCCTGTCGAGCACATATTGCGGCATGTCGAATCCGGCGCGTGCCTGCATCTCTTGCTCCAGTCTCTGCCGGGAGTGAAGCCCGGCCGTGTTTCTATCCGACTTGCATGAGGCACCATTTCCCAATCGACGCACAGTTGAATCCATTTTGCGCAATATCTAATTTTCTTATATCATGTCCGCCTCTGCAACTTATTTGATACAGCGCGGGCGATGATCAATCTGAAATTCCTTCGTACCTTTCTCGCGGTCATGGAGCGCGGCAGCATCAGCTCTGCGGCGCTGGCTGTCGGCCGGGCGCAATCCGCTGTTACGCGCAGCATCCTGGAACTTGAGGCGGGGCTTGGCACACAACTTTTCGAGCGGAATGTTCACGGCATGCTGCCAACCGACATGGCCTACATTCTCCAGAGCCATGCGGAAAAGGCGATGGCCGAGATGGACCATGCACGCAGCATCTTTCTGGAGACATTCGGCCCGCAGGGCTGCAACCTGAACGCGCCGGTATTCTCACTTGCGATCGGCCATACGCGCCTGCTCATCTTTGTGCAGCTTGTTGAGCAGCGACACATGGGAATGGTGGCGGACCATCTGGAAGTGTCGCAACCCTTCGTCAGCCAGACATTGCGCGAGCTTGAGCAGGGCATAGGTGTCGAACTGATGACACGCATCGCGACAGGAATGGCACCCACGGCCACAGCGCTGGTTCTCGCCGCTCAGGCAAGGCGTGCGCTGGCCGAACTGCGCAAGGCGGAAGACACGATTGCATCGCTGCAACTGGGAATGACGGGCAGTGTCGTCATCGGCACGCTGTCGCTCGGCCGCATTCACCTGCTGCCCCGCGCCATCGCCCGGATCGTGTCTGATTTTCCCAACGTTACCGTGCGAACCGTCGAAGGAACCTTCGAGCATCTCGCCTCCCTGCTTCATGCCGGAGACCTGGATTTCATCATGGGCGCGCTTCGGCCCGCCGAGCATATCATCGGATTGCTGGCGGAGACGCTGGTTGACGACCAGATCGCCGTCGTCGCAAGACGAGATCACCCGCTCGCAAACCGCACCGGGATCGGGGCCGAGGACCTGCGTGCGGCCCGATGGATACTGCCTCCGCGCGGCACATCCACCCGCGTCCTCCTGGAACAGGCTCTTGGCCGCCCCGACGTGCCGGTCGAAACCGCGGACATCACCATTACCCGCGACCTCGTCCTTCAGAGCGATCTGCTGACAGCCACCTCGCCGCACCTTCTGCGTCACGAGATAGACGCGGGACGGATGACCATCCTGTCCGTTGCCGTCCCCTTCAGGAGAAGAGGCATCGGCCTCATTCAGAGGTCGAACAGCGTCCTGTCTATGCCATCGAAGTTGCTTATCGATACGATACGCAACATGGCACATGAACAGGCACTTTAGTCTCGGACGTCGCTCAGCATCACATACTGCTCGGCGATCAGGCGCTGGGCGGCTTCCGATTGCGCGATGTAGTCAAGCTCGGCCATCTGCATACCGCGCTGGAAGGGGCTGTGCTCGTCAAAACGATGCAGCAGGTCGGTAAGATAAACCGAGAAACGGATGGTACGCCATACCCTGTCGATACAGTCGTGCGTATAGCGATCCAAAGCGTCGGAGCTGCCGGTTTCATAGAACGCAGCAATCGCCCTTGCCATGATCCGTACATCCGCGACAGCCATGTTCAGTCCCTTGGCGCCGGCCGGTGGCACGATATGGACTGCATCTCCGGCAAGATAGAGCCGCCCATATTGCATCGGGCTGGCGATATAGGAGCGCAGAACCGCGAGATCGCGCTGGAAGATCTCCCCTTCCTGTATCTCGGAGCGGTTTTCGTCGAACATACGGGTGTGAAGTTCGTCCCAGAACCTCGCATCCGACCAGTTGGCGTGATCGTCCTCCGCCGGCACCTGCAGATACAGCCGTGAAATGCTTGACGAGCGGCGGCTGCACAGCGCAAATCCCCGGTCGTGGTTCGTATAGGTCATGTCGGCGATCGGGGGTGCCTTGGCGAGCACGCCGAGCCAGGCGAAATCGTAGTTCCGGGTATATGTCTGGATCACGCCTTCCGGTGCCGATGCCCGGCAAACGCCATGAAAGCCATCGCAGCCTGCGATGACGTCACAGTCCAGAATCTTGTTCTTGCCGTCATGTCTGAAATGAATGGATGGACGGGTGACGGTCAGGTCATCGAGATGCGTCGCTTCGGCCTCGAACAGGATTGGATCCCCGGCGGCAAGGCGCGCAGCAATCAGATCCTTGACCACTTCAAGCTGTCCGTAGATGCGCACGCTGCGTCCGGTCAGTCCCGGCAGGTCGAGATGGATGTTGCGGCCACGGAAGCGCATGTCCAGACCGTCATCGACCATGCCCTCGCGCATCATCCGCTCGCCTAGACCAAGCGCGTTCAGGGTGTCGATCGTGCCCGCTTCCAGAACTCCGGCGCGCACGCGCGCTTCGACGTGAGCACGGCTTCGGGACTCGAGAATGACACTCTCTATTCCCCGCTGCTTCAGCAGGTGGGACAGGAACAGCCCGGCCGGACCAGCGCCGACGATACCGACCTGCGTTCTCATTCGTTGTGTAGACATCATGGGGCATAGTGAAGACGAGGAGTTCGGAGCCCGCAACATCAATATAGCCATTTCTAATGACAATGGCCTGCTTTCGATGTTGTCCGGAGAAGTCGGAGAGGCAACCCTGCGGCCTAACGATCATCGGAGTTTCACGCCCATGCCCGACAAGACCGCCCTCGTCGTAAGCGCCCATTCCGCCGATTTCGTCTGGCGGTGCGGCGGCGCCATCGCGCTCCATGCCGAGAAGGGCTGCGACGTCACCGTCGTCTGCCTTTCCTATGGCGAACGCGGTGAAAGCGCGAAGCTGTGGAAGGAGGGAGGAATGACCCTCGACCGGGTGAAAACGGAGCGCCGCAAGGAGGCCGAGGCCGCAGCCAGGGCGCTCGATGTGCACGATATCCGCTTCTTCGACCTTGGCGACTACCCGCTCGTCATGGATCAGGACGCAAAATTCAGGCTTGTCGATGTCATCCGCGAGGTGATGCCGTCGTTCATGCTGACCCACTCCACCTGGGATCCCTACAATCCGGATCATATGCTGACCCTGCAATGGACACTGGAATGCCGCGCCATTGCCCAGGCATGGGGACACAATCCGGGTCAGGCAGTGCTGGGCGCGCCGCAAGTCTATCTTTTCGAGCCTCATCAGACCGAGCAGATGAACTGGAAACCTGACGTGTTCCTCGACATCACGCCGGTGTGGGACCGCAAATGGGCGGCGATCCAGTGCATGCAGGGCCAGGAGCATCTCTGGTCCTTCTACAGGAACGCCGCCGAGAACCGTGCAAATCATTTCCAGCGCAATTCCGGCGGCCAATCCGGTGGCCGCGCGGCGAAATATGCGGAAGGCTTCCAGTCGGTATTCCCGCGCACCGTGGATGAACTGTGATGAACGTCGTCCGGCAGAGCATCGAACGCGCCCCGTCAGATGTTATCGACGGGCTCGCGGCCTGCGGTGTCGCGACCGTCCACGAGGCGCAAGGCCGGCGCGGCATGCTGCAAAGCTATCTGAGGCCGATCTGGTCGGGAGCGCAGATCGCCGGATCAGCCGTCACCATTTCCGCGCCGCCGGGCGACAACTGGATGGTGCATGTGGCGATCGAGCAGTTGAAGTTCGGAGACATATTGGTGCTGGCGCCGACAAG
Source organism: Aquamicrobium lusatiense (assembly GCF_014201615.1). Taxonomy (NCBI): domain Bacteria; kingdom Pseudomonadati; phylum Pseudomonadota; class Alphaproteobacteria; order Hyphomicrobiales; family Phyllobacteriaceae; genus Aquamicrobium; species Aquamicrobium lusatiense. The sequence goes on from NZ_JACHEU010000007.1 coordinate 32,117, forward strand.
CCCCTGCGACAATGGCTATTTCGGCGATCTTCTCGCCACATCGGCGCTGGCACGTGGCTGCCGCGGACTCATCATCGACGCGGGCGTGCGCGACATACGCGACCTCACCGCCATGGGCTTCCCCGTCTGGGCCAAGGCGATCAGCGCACAGGGAACGGTTAAGGAGACGCTCGGCTCTGTCAACGTTCCCGTCGTCTGCGCAGGCGCTGCGATCGAGGCCGGCGACATCATTGTGGCCGACGACGACGGCGTTTGCGTCGTTCGTCCCGACGAGGCGGCCGGTGTGCTGGCGGCCGCCCGCAAGCGGGTCGATCTGGAGGAGGCCAAGCGCCGCCGGCTGGCGGCGGGAGAGCTTGGTCTCGACATCTACGACATGCGGCCGAGATTGAAGGAAAAGGGCCTGCGCTATGTCTGACGGCACCCGTGCCATGTGGATGCGCGGTGGCACATCGAAGGGCGGCTATTTCCTCGCCTCCGACCTTCCCGCAGACACCGCTGCGCGAGACGCCCTGCTTCTGAGGGTCATGGGATCGCCCGATCCGCGTCAGATCGACGGCATGGGCGGCGCAAACCCGCTGACCTCCAAGGTCGCGATCGTCAAAGCCTCGCAGCGTGACGGCGTCGATGTCGACTACCTCTTCCTTCAGGTCTTTGTCGACCGGGCGCTGGTCACGGACTCGCAGAATTGCGGCAACATTCTCGCCGGCGTCGGCCCGTTTGCGATAGAACGGGGACTGGTGCATCCGGCGGGCGACATGACCGAGGTTCGCATCTACATGGAAAACACTGGCCAGATCGCGGTCGCCAGCGTCCCAACGCCCGGCGGCAAGGTCAGCTATGACGGCGCCGCCCGCATCGACGGCGTGCCGGGCACGGCGGCGCCAGTTCCGATTGTGTTCAAGGATACCGCCGGCTCCAGTTGCGGAGCCCTTCTGCCGACCGGACGATCCGTCGATCGTATCGGCGGCATCGATGCGACCCTGATAGACAATGGCATGCCCTGCGTCATCCTCGACGCTGCCGACTTCGGCATTACCGGGGCCGAAACACCGGCGGAACTGAATGCCGATACCGCGCTGAAAGCCCGTCTCGAAGCCGTTCGCCTCGAGGCGGGACCGTTGATGAACCTCGGCGACGTGTCGGAAAAACCGATCCCGAAGATGGTGCTGGTCAGCGTGGCCGGCGACGGCGCGGCCATCTCGACCCGCAGTTTCATCCCCCATGTCTGCCACGAAGCGATCGGCGTCCTGGCCGCCGTCACCGTCGCTACGGCTTGCCTGTTGCCAGAGGGACCGGCAGCACGCCATGCGTTTGTTCCGGCGGGGGACGAAAAGGCGCTTTCGGTTCGCCACCCAGGCGGTGAGTTCACGGTCATCGCGCGTCTGGACAAAAGCGGCGGGGTCGAAAGCGCGGGCGTGCTGCGCACCGCGCGCAAACTCTTCGACGGGCTGGCCTTCTGATGCGCCTTACCGGCCAAATTTTTGCGAAACTGCGCGCACCGTGTCGAGAAATACGGCCTGTGACCGCGTCGGATGCCAGTCGTCGCGGGTGGTGATGCCGATCTCTCGCCGGCTGTCATGAACATCGAAAGCCAGACGCACCAGCACACCCTTGTCGATGTCGCCGCGCACCTGAAGCCGTGAAATGCAGCCGAGATAGGGACCGGCGAGCAGGAGTTCGCGCATCAGCATCTGCGAGCCCGTCTCGACCAGCGCGCCGGTAGCGCTCGGGCCCAGCGCGGACAGGAATGCGTCGAACTGGCGGCGCGCCGGCGTGTCCGGCAATGCCACGACCCAGCGCGAAGCGGCAAGCGCGGCGATTTCGACAGTCCCTGCCTTTGCGAACGGATGTTCAGGACCGCAGACGACCGCAAGTTCATCTTCGAACAGCCGCTCCTGCCGCATGCCCTCCATCAGCGCCGGCGGACGAAGTGCGCCCAGCAGCAGGTCGAGTTCGCCGCGCCTCAGCCCTGCCAGCAGGCTGGCGTAAGGCCCTTCATGGACGCGGATATCGACCTTCGGACAGGCCTCCTGAAACCGGGAAATCGCTTCGGGCAGTACGGACGTGCGCGACAGCGGCATTGCCCCCACCATGATCCTCATCTCCCCCCGGCTGCCAGCCTCCGCAAGTTCCATCTCCGCCTGGCGCAACTCGGCAAATGCCAGCTGGGCGGCCTGGGCGATCAACTGCCCGATGCGGGTCGGCGTACTGCCATATTGAGTACGGCGAAACAGCGAGCGGCCAACCTCGCTTTCCAGATGGACAATGGCGCGGTGCACCGTCGGCTGCGCGACTCCCAGCTTTCGGGCGCCGAGAGACAGGCTCTCGGCCTGGGAGGCCGCAACCAGCCCGCGCAATTGTGCGGCCGTGGCGGTCAGCCGCAACCGGGGCGAAACGCTCTCACATGCGCGATCCATGATATCGAGCGCGCGACGCACCCGTTGCGCCAGCATCCGCGCCAGATCGGTCGGAAAGACGCCCCTGCTCGTACGATCGAAAAGACGGGCGTCGAACGCCTCCTCCACCCGCTTCAGCGCCTGCGTGGCCGCCGACTGGGTCACATTCTGCGACATGGCTGCCTGCGTGACCGAGCCGCTGTCGACGGTGACGAGAAACAGGCGCAGGTGGCGGAGATTGGGATTCGCCACAGTCAGCCGGATGCCTCCGGAGCCAATCCCATCGCCTCGAGCACCGGCCCCGCATCCTGCGCTTCTACAGGCAGGTTGCCGAGCAATGCCTGCCATTCGACAGATCCCCGGCTCATGACGGATGGCAAGCCGAGATCGGCAACCATGGCGGCTGCTTCCGACATCTCAGCAGCACGGCGTACACCATGCTGCGTCGTGCGCTGCAGGACGTAGGACAGGCGCTTTCGCCACTCGATATCCGGATCGCTCGTCTCAAGCGACCGGATCACCTCCTCCTCGACGCCGCCGCGCCGCGCCGCCAGGAAGCATTCCGCAAACAGCGCCTCCATCCCCTTCACCATGACCGAGCGGGTAAGCTTGATCGCTGAGGCCTGCCCGACGCGGTCACCGACGACACGGACATTCATGCCGAGTGCGGTCAACAAGCGCTCCGCGCGATATGCCTGCGGACCGGAAAGCAACACGGGCGTCTTCTCCCGGTGGGGATGGACGGGCGCCATGATCGCCATGTCGACATAGTCGGCGGCGCTCGACGAAACGGCTTCTGCGCTGCGCCCTTTGGTTTTTGGCGAGCACGAATTTCCGTCGATGAACAACACCCCTTTTGCCAGACAGGATGCGGCAGCCTTCGCCGCTTCCTCGCTCTGATCCGCGGTTACAAGGCTAATTACGATTTGTGCATCTCGAAGAGCCGTCTCCAGATCCCCGGCAAATGCAACCTTCAGCCGGCGGCAACGATCCTCAATGACGGCCTGTCCATCGTCCAGCAAGACCTTCACGTCGAATGCCGAAATCCGTCCGAGAGCGTCCCGGTTCCAGCCGGACGCAAAGGCGGTGGCCGCTTCGCCAAAGCCTAGCAGTGATAGGTTGAGGTGGTCGAAGCGCATCGGGAGATGAACCTGAGAATCTCGAAAACATTGAGATCGTTCACCTCATTTTGCAACTTCTTATAGCCAATTCTTATGCCCGCAGCGTTCTGGCAATGAAGGCATGACCCGAATACAGCGCGGGACTTTCGTCAAATGCGAGGACGAGGCGCATAGGAAAACCGGACAACCTGCTGCACCACAGCGAGCAAGGCAGCCACCAATATACCAGTGAGCAGTTCCAGCCTCTGATGGCCGAACGGCTTCTGCTGCTCGATGAACCGGTTAGACATGGCATTTTGCGCTCCCCAACGCTGACATTGTGATAAGTGATTCTCTTCAATGTCTGGCTCTGCCCCCCGAAAGCCGACTGGCTGGTTGTGCGACCGATCATAAAGCACTGGATGCGACACATCAGCAGTATTGGTACCGGAACAAGCTGATCGTATCTCTGCATCCGGAGCCTCTTGGTCGAACGTCGGATGCGGAGGACCGCCGGTTGGGAGGTAGGGCCATTAGGCCGCGCGGCTCGCCGGCGACCGTGGGGTGATCTCCGGCATCATGCATATGCTGCGTTCGGGCGGGCGCTGGAAGGACTGCCCTACGGTCTATGGCCCTTACACCACGATCTATAATCGTTGGAACCGATGGAGCCTGCAGGGCGTGTGGGAGCGGATTTTCTACGCCCTGACCGGGTCGATGGGAGTGTTCACCGGCTCGAGGGATTCCACCCACATCAAGGCACATCGTTCGGCGGCGGGCGCAACAGGGGGGCCTGTCATCACGCCATTGGCACCTCGCGCGGCGGGCGAATGACCAAAATCCATGCGTTGAGCGACGATTGCGGCCGGCCCGTCGCCTCTGCCCTGACGCCCGGGAATGCTCATGACCTCGCCGGCGCCAAGGCGCTGCCCCAGCCACAAGCTGCTGGCCGACTGCGCCTATGATGCAGCGAGCCTGCGCGACTGGCTCGCCGAGCGAAGAACAGAGCCCGTCATCCCGCCTAATCCCACACGCAAGAACCCAAACGGTTATGATCGCGACGCCTATAGCGGCCGAAACCTTATCGAGCAAATGTTCTGCCGTCTGAAGGACTTCCGCCGCATCGCAACCCGCTACGACAAACGCGCCGACATCTTCCTGTCTGCAGCCTTCATCACAGCCGCAATCACATGGTGGTCCGCAAATTGAGTCGCCAACCTAGTCGAGCGGCCCGCCAGTCGATGCCGGCGAGCCGTTGGCTTTCTGCTTCGGGCAGCTCAGCCAAATTGATCCATGGTGGCGTCAGGGTATTTGCCTGCCACGCATCGGCAACCCTTGGCATAATCACTTAACGCGCCTTCTCTCCAGACATACGTGGTCACGTCTCAGGTGCCGCATAGTTGCTGTTCGTCTGATACGGATGTCCTGCGGACCGCGATCAGAACGGCACCCAGCCCGATGGCCGAGGTCGCCGCGCCCGCCAGGGCCACGGCGGGATAACCAAGGCCGAACGCGATTACACCGCCACCCAGCGCAGCACCAATCGCATTGCCCAGGTTGAACGCGCCGATATTGACCGACGAGGCCAGATTGGGCGCGTCTGCGGCCGCGGTCATTACCCGGACCTGAAGCGGCGGCACCAGTGCGAAGCTCGCCACACCCCACAGGAAGATGACAATCGGCATCGGCGCCATAAAGGGCATCAACAAGGCCAAAGCGATGAGGATCGCCGTCAGACTGCCCAGTGTCACGATCAGCGTCCGATCGACCGATCGGTCCGCAAAGCGACCGCCCAGCCAGTTGCCCACTGTCAGTCCCACGCCATAGGTCATGAGCATCGCGGTTACGAAGCCAAGCGAGGCGTGCGTGGTTTCGCGCAGGATCGGAGCGATATAGGTGAAGACGGTGAACATCGCGCTCGAACCGATGACGGTGAGCGCGAGCGCGCCCAGCACCTGTCCGCGCCTCAGTACACGCAGTTCGGCGAGAGCGTTGCCCCCCTCCGGCGCGGGCAGAGCTGGCAATGTCAGGCGAAGCGCGGTCATGGTGGCAACGCCGAGCCCGGCAATGCCCCAGAAGGCCATTCGCCAGCCGAGATGCTCGCCCGCCCAGGTCGCGAGCGGCACGCCGACAACATTGGCGATGGTCAGCCCCATGAACATTGCCGCCACCGCACCGGCCTTGCGCTCGGGCGGCACCAGACTGGCCGCAACGATCGAACCGACACCGAAGAAGGCGCCGTGGTTGAGGGAGGTAAGGAGCCGCGCGGCCAGAAGCATGCCGTAGCCGGTCGAGACCGCGGCCAGCAGATTGCCAAGCGTGAAGATGCCGGCAAGCAGGATCAGCAGCATGCGTCGTGGAACGCGGCCCGTCGTGAGCGTCATCAGCGGCGCGCCGATCATCACTCCCAGGGCATAGGCGCTGATCAGCAACCCCGCGGTCGGAATCGAAACACCGAGGTCGGTCGCGATAACCGGCAGCAGTCCCATCGGAGCGAATTCCGTCACGCCGATGCCGAAAGCGCCGATCGACAGGGCTATCAGCCCGGGATTGAGTCTCATGGCTGGAATTCCTTATTGGCTCAGGTCTGGGTCAGACCATCGGGGGATTGAGGCGGGCGAAGCCCTCCTGCTGCCGATACGGGGTGTGGGGATAAGGCGGCAGCAGGTCGCTTGCGTCATCGAGCACGGCCATCTGCTCAGCAGTGAGCCTCCAGTCAATCGCTCCAAGATTCTGGCGAAGCTGCTCCTCGTTGCGCGCACCAATAATGACTGACGAGACGGTCGGGCGCTGGAGCAGCCAGTTGATCGCGATCTGCGGCACGGTCCTGCCCGTCTCCCGAGCGATGTCTTCCAGCGCATCGATCACCCGGTAGAGATGTTCCTCCGCAACAGGTGGCGCGAACTGGGCGGTCTCGTGAAGGCGGCTGCCTTGCGGGATCGGGCGATCGCGCCCGATCCTGCCGGTCAGCCGGCCCCAGCCAAGCGGGCTCCACACCAGGGCGCCCACTCCCTGATCGGCGGCGAGCGGCATCAGTTCCGCCTCATAGGCGCGCCCGATCAGAGAATAGTAGACCTGGTGCGCGACAAGGCGCGGCAAGCCCTGCCGGTCTGCGTGCGCCTGTGCCTTCATGATCTGCCAGCCGGGATAGTTGGAAACGCCGGCATAGCGCAGCTTGCCCGCAGTGATCAGCCCATCGAGCGTGCCCATCAGTTCTTCCACCGGGGTAAAGGCGTCGAAAGCGTGAAGCTGGAGCAGGTCGATGTAATCGGTGCCCAGCCGTCGCAGGGATTCTTCGACCGCACGGATCAGCCGCGCGCGCGATACACCCCTGTCGAGCGGGCCTTCGCCCATCGGCAGGCCGGTCTTGGTCGAAATGAGCACCGCATCACGCCGGCCCCTGACAGCCTCGCCGAGCACCTCCTCGGACGCGCCATTCGAATAGACGTCTGCGGTGTCGAAAAGCGTGACGCCTGCGTCCAGGCAGATGTCGATCAGTCGCCGCGCCTCGGCGGCGTCGCTTTGTCCCCATGCGCTGAACAGTGGCCCCTTGCCGCCGAAGGTGCCGGTGCCGAAACTCAGCGCAGGCACGCGCAGGCCGGACGCTCCCAATTGCCTATACTCCATGATCCACCTTTCCGTTTGCGATGCAAACGCATAGATGGACGCCGGGACCGCACGATAATAGCGTGTCGCGGAACGAAGGATTTTTGCCATGCACGCAAAAGCGATGGACGGGGCCGATCGTGCGCGTGCCCTTGAAGTATTCACGGCAGTGGTCGACCTTGGCAGTTTCTCGGCGGCCGGCCGGGCACTCGACCTGACCCCCTCCGCGGTCAGCCGCACGATCGACCGGATCGAGACACGACTCGGCGTGCGGTTGCTGCTGCGCTCGACACGCGCACTGACCCTGACGGCGGAGGGACGCTCCTATCTCCAGGCTGCGCGACGCATTCTGGCCGACCTGAACGATGCCGAGCAGCAGATCGCGGATCAGGGCGCGCCGCGCGGGCGGCTGCGGGTCAGCGCGGCGCAATCGCATGGCCGTCTATGCGTGGTGCCGTTGCTTGGCGAGTTCGTACGGCTCTATCCGCATATTTTGGTCGACATCGCCTTGACCGACGCGCTGGTCGACGTCGCAGGTGGCGAAGCGGATGTGGCGATCCGCTTCGGGCCGCTCGCCGACAGCGGACTCATGGCACGCAAGTTAGGCGAGACAGGCCGTGTCATCGTCGCATCGCCGGACTATCTGGCGCGTTCCGGCACCCCGCACGTGCCTGAGGATCTGCATCATCACAACTGCCTCAATTTCAATTTCCGCCGTGTCGAGCCGATCTGGCCATTCCGCCGCGACGGGCAGGATTTCTCGCTGAAGGTGGAGGGCACGATCGAAGCGAACAATGGCGAGACGCTGGGTGAACTCGCTGCGCAGGGGGTCGGGATCACCCGCGTTGGCAGCTTCAGCGTCGTCGGCGAAATCGAAAACGGCCGATTGGTCCCGCTGCTTGAGGCGTACAACCCCGGTGATATCGAGCATATCCACGCAGTCTTTGTTGGCGGTGGCAACATTCCGGCCCGCGTTCGCGTCTTCGTGGATTTCCTGGTCGATAATCTACGCTGAGGCCGACTGCTTCGCACCCTCGTTTCGGACGTTCGACCAACACTTGCTACTTAACCGAAAGCAGACATTTCTTATGGTGTAGCCAACCGCCAACGGATTACTTCGACATATATGTTCGAATCCCACTCGGTCCGCCAAACACCGCCGATTACCGCACAAATTGGCCGACTATCTCTTTAATTATCAAAGGGATAGCGTCTTAGGGGGCGATTGCCCTACAGCAGGGGTTCTCGCACGCCCTCCCAGTCAGCATATCCTTCACTACGACCGCCGATCATATGCTATGGCGCGAAAGGCGGCTCGGTCGTCCGTTGCTAGCCTAGCATGATACCTGTAATGGTTCTGCGCGTGACTGCGTAGATGCTCTTCATTGCCTGGGGTATGCCACGACCGATACCGACCAGATGTGGCATATGTTGCCGACTATGGCTTCGTGGTTCTCGGCCAGCCCTTTCAGTCGACCCAGGATCCAGATGCAAATTGCAGTCTGTTCGTTCGGTCTTTACCCTCGGCGCGAGGGGTAAAGCCACCGCTCTTCTATCCTTGCTCTCGGATGAGGCTAAATGGGATAGCCTGAGGTCCGCGTTGTCATTATGTTCTCGCTGAGGAAGAGAAGAACTGCATGGCAAGAGCACCTGATACCAACGACATTGAGCGCAGCTTTCAGGACATCCCTGAGGACAAGACCACGGAGGCCGAGCAAACCGCCTTCCTGATGGATTTAGGCTGGCATAAGGGCTTGAGTTGGGATGACCTGCTGAAGTCGAGGCGCGTTCTTATTATTTCTGAAGCAGGCGCAGGCAAAACCTATGAGTGCCGCGCGCAGCAGCAGTCTCTATGGACAGCGGGTGAGCCCGCTTTTTATGTAGAGTTGGCTGACCTCGCACGCAGTAATCTGCGCGATTTACTGTCACATGAGGAAGAAACTCGGTTCGATTCATGGCGCACTGCACAATCCGATGTTGCGACCTTCTTTCTCGATTCCGTCGATGAGCTGAAACTCAACCTTGGCTCGTTCGAGCAGGCGCTGAAACGCCTGGCGAAGGCGGTAGCCGGACAACTCGGCCGGGTTCGGGTGATTATCACTTCCCGACCCATTCCCGTTGACGAGCAACTCTTCCGCCAAATTTTACCGGTGCCGGATGAGGCCGATGAAGTGGCAACCAGCGAAGAGTTCGCTAATATCGCGATGGCACGTCGACCGCAGAAATCATCCGATGAACAAACTGCGCGGGATTGGCGTAACGTCGCATTGCTGCCCTTGTCTAGTGCCCAAATTAGGCAAATGGCGAGCAAGGAAGGCGTGGATGATCCAGATGCGCTGCTCGCCGACATCCGGCAGCGTAACGCCGAGGAATTTGTACGCCGACCACAGGACCTGATCGAGCTATGCGCTGATTGGTGGGAACATCGTCGAGTTCGTTCGCATCGCGATCAGGTGTTGAGTAACATCGCCGTGAAGTTAAAGCCGCGTGAGAACGGTCGGGAAAATACGGCTTTGTCTCCCGAAAAGGCATCGGAAGGTGCCCGACGCTTGGCGCTTGCGGCCACCCTTAGCCGCAAGCTCACCTTGCGCCATAGCGCCGAGGCTGACCGCGATAGCGATCCGACCGAAGCGCCGCTTGATCCTTCAAATATTCTTCAGGATTGGACGCAAGGCGAACGCACCACCCTGTTGGAACGGTCGCTTTTCGGCTTTGCTTCCTACGGCCGAGTGCGCTTCCACCACCGCTCGGTGATCGAGCATTTGGCGGCTGAGCACCTTCTCGCGCTACGCATGAAGGGTATGCCGGTCAGGTCGATCAAGCGCATCTTGTTTACAACAACGGCGCAGGGTGAAGCAGTGGTCAAGCCGTCACTGCGTCCGGTCGCTGCTTGGATGGCGCTGCGCGACGATGCCATTTTCGAAGAAGTGCTGCGGCGCGAGCCGGATGTCCTCCTGAATTTTGGTGACCCCGAGTCGCTTTCATCACTGCAACGGCGGCGAGCCCTACGCGCCTACGTCGAGCGTCATAGCACGGGCGGATGGCGTGGATTGCGCGTGCCGAGCATCCAACTTCACCGCTTTGCAGCGGCCGACTTGGGGCCAGAGGTCAAGCGCCTGTGGGAGGGCGGCATCGAGAATCACGAAATCCGCGAAATTCTTTTGAATCTGATCGGTCATGGGAAGATGGCCGATTGCGCAGATATTGCCTATAGCGTCGCGGTCGATGCTTCTGCCCTCTATGGCGAACGGATTGATGCGTTGGATGCGCTCATCCAACTAGACGATCCTCGCCTTGCTGCGATCAGCACGAGCTTGGCTGATGACGCGGCGCTTTGGCCGAACCGCCTCGCAGGTGCCGCACTGCTGCGGCTGTTCCCGGTCCACCTGTCCGTAGGACTCCTTTGCAAAGCGCTCGCACAAATCACGGAAAAGAAGCGCTCGGTCGGTGACATTTCATGGAATCTCCCGCGCTTGATCGAGCATGTCGATTTATCACCGGATATGCTCAACGCATTGCGTCATGGGCTTACCGAACTGGCGGTGGAAGGCATCGCCTGGAACGAAAAGCACTGGCCCCATCTCGCCAGCAAGCGACAATTTCTCTTACCGGCTCTGGCCGCGACCTGCCTCCGTCAGATTCAAAATGGCGTCACCACGCCGGAAGTAATGCGTTCAACCGCGATTGCGTTACGACTGGCAGAACGCGAATACCACCACACCGAGCCCGCCAAACAATTGACTGCTGCACTCCCTGGCTTGCCGCCAGATGCCCGATGCCTCATGTTCGAGGCCGAAGACGCATTCCTGCAAGCGCATCATCAGGTGACGGACCCCTTCAAACGCTATGCGCGCTTGGCGTTTCACGGGGCGGCAATGCATCTGGGTGCCATTGATGCAGATTGGGTGCTTGCATCGCTTGCCGATCGCCGCCGCCACGCTGACGCTCGCGCGATGATGCTCGAAGCGGCGATCCGCATCCGGGACGACAATGTTGAATGGACCGATCATCTGGCGGCGTTGGAACCGCGTGTTGCCGATCTGCCGGAACTGCTTGAACGCCTCGACCAGCTTGCCCAGCCGCAAAAACCCAGCCCCGAAGAACTGCGCTGGCAGCGCGAGGATGCCAAACGGAAGAAGCATGATGAACGCCGCGACGCGAAAGCCCACGCGAGTTGGGTGATGTTCTGGCGCGAAATCGTTAATGATTCTGAAGCGGTGTTTGCCACCGATCGTTCCGAGAATACCGCCTGGAACCTTTGGCGGGCAATGGAACGCAGCGGCGAGGAAAGCCGGGCGTCAGGCTGGAACCGACGTTTTATCGAGCGGCATTTTGGCAAGGAGGTGGCCGACCGGTTGCGCCTCGCGGTCATGGCGTTTTGGCGTAAGGATCGCCCGACCTTGCGAAGCGAGCGTCCGGAGGAAGAAAAAGGCACTTATCTGACCCGATGGCAGCTTGGCTTGGCGGGGATCGCCGCCGAGGCCGAGGATCCCCAATGGGCAGAAAAACTCAGTGAAGAAGAAGCGAAACTAGCGCTCCGCTACGTTTCCGTTGAGTTGAACGGCTTTCCGGTCTGGCTTGAAGGATTTGCCGCCGTGCATCCGGCAGCGGTTGACGCCGTGCTAGGAGCGGAATTGACAGCGGAGCTCGATGAACCAGCCATCGTCCATTCCGGCATGCTGCAAGATATTCTGTATGGAACCCCCACCGTAGCGCGCCTTTTCGTACCGCGCCTGCGTGCCTGGTTGGATACGGGTAAATGGCGGCTTGGCCACAATGAGGACGAGACTGCCCGCGCGAACCGGCTTCGCCAAGTAGTTCAAATCCTCGTGCAACATGGCGACGCCAGCACCATCGCGCATATACACGCGCTCGCGAAATCTGAACTGGCAGAAGGTGCGAAAGATGCAGTAAGCAGCATCTGGCTCCCGGCATTGATGCGTCTCGGTCCGGACGACGGCATCGATGCACTTGAGAGGACCATACAGCCGCATCCTCCGGCAAAATTCGGCCCAGCGACGGATTGGTTCAGTTCTCTCTTCGGCGATCGGCACGGCGATGGTGAAACCTACCTCTCGGCGGCCGGCTTCACCCCAGAATTGCTGCTGAGGCTCGCACGCCTTGCTTATCAATATATCCGTCGGTGCGACGATATGGTCCGTGAGGAAGGTAGCTTTTCTCCCAACGCACGCGATCATGCAGAACGTGGCAGAAGCAATATTATCAACGCGCTTCTATCGACCACCGGACCCGAGGGTTGGGCTATCAAACTCAGATTGGCCGATGATCCGCTCTTTGCCGATTTCAAAGACCGGGCGTTGGCAATGGCCCGCGAGCGGGCGGCCGAAGAAGCGGATGCAACTGCCTTCGCCGAGGCCGATATCGTGGCGCTCGACCGATATGGCGAACTTCCGCCGCTGACGCGCGATGAGATGTTCGTGCTTATGACTGACCGGCTGGACGACATCGACGACGCCCTGCTGCGTGACGACTCACCGCGTGCGGCCTGGGCACTCATCGACGATGAGAAAATCATGCGTCAGCAGATCGCACGCGAGCTTCGCACCAGCGCCAATGCCGCTTACACGGTCGATCAGGAAGCGGTGACGGCAGATGAGAAAGAAACCGACATCCGCCTTCGCTCTACCGGTTCAGAGCATGAGGCGATTATCGAATTGAAGATCTGCGAGAAAGACCGCTCCGCTGCCGATCTGAAAGCCACAATCAAAGACCAACTCGTCGCCAAATACATGGCAGCGGAAAATAGCCGTGCTGGTTGTCTGCTAATAACCATTAAGTCTCCCCGTACATGGCTCCACCCCGAAACCGGCGCGGCGTTAGACCTAGCCGGGCTCATCGACATGTTGAATGAAGAAGCCAACCGGATTGAGCAGAAAATGGGAGGTAGCCTACGGTTGACGGCGCGGGGCCTCGACCTTCAACCGCGCTTGTCAACAGAGCGCGTAAAGTCACGCGGCCGTCAGCGAAAAGCTTCGCCCAATCAAGAGCCGGAAGAAGCAGTCATTGGGTGAGTGGGTTTCACCGACAGCGCGGGTCACGCGCCCAATTGTCTTCTTGATGCTTGGGATGCTGAATAGTCAAATTCCGGACATAGCCGCCGAGCTGAGCGTCTCCCCAATCTGACCGGTCCAGCGATACCCGTATTCCGTTGACTATCCAGGTCTCCGGTTCGGAGTCATGAGCGCGGGCGTAGATCGTCGTCGCTCGTTCAGCGTCGAACGCCTTCGTGAGCAGGGTCAGCGCGCGTTCATCGAAGGCGCGCTGCGCTTCCCTCGTGTCGTTCTGATTCGAGCCATCGAGTGCAAGTCGCAGCCGCGTCACGGCGCGCTCGTTGCCGGTGAGGTAATAGGAAATTCGATCGGCCAGCACTTTGTCGTTCAGCTTCACTGACGAAATGTCTGCGAACCACTCGTACTGCGAGCGGTGATAGTCGTCGGTGACCAGGCCATATTCTTCAAGGAATAGCCGTGCTGCATAGGGCGACCAGCCTTCAGTGCGCATAACGGTGGGCGGATTCTTTTCGACTTTGATGAGTCGTCTGATTTCCTGGATGGCCTCTTTAACGCCCTGCTTGTTGGCGATATCGCGCCCACGAATATCTCGTGCGAGGCGCTTTACTCCGTCGATATTCCAGCCAAACGCAAACAGCGCGCGCCATCGCGTATAGCGTACGATGGGTGCCTGTCTTGGTCTCAAATGTAAATGGATGAAGGCTTCCTCGTAGGTCATATATACGGCGAGTAGGAAAATGAATGGAATGAACATTAGCCAGAGCAGTAAGGGTAGCCCGAACTCGCGCAATGTGTTCAATGACCAGAATTCGGAAATGCTAGCGGCAACCAGCCAATAGCTAAAGCCGAGGATAGTGAGACCCGCCAGAATCTGGAGCCCGCGCAGCAGGCTGAGCACTCGGGGGACGCCGGGTTTGTCAGTTTGATGTTCGCCGACCGCTATAAGGAGAGCGAGAAGCACAAGTGCCGGAAGCATGAGCAGTTCTACCCAAAGTGGAAAGCTCACCAGCTCGGCGATGAACAGAATGACGGCAGATAGAGTGAACGCATCGCGCAGCAGCTTACGTAGCGCATGCGGTTTTTCCTTAAGTCGCTGGGCTTCAAAGATGCTGGTGAAACCGACCGTCAACCACCAAAGTAGGGTCGATTTGAGATTGGGCCAGTCCCATAGATTCAGCCATGCGAGCAGCCAGAGACAGGCCACCACGTAGAGGGACATGAGCAGCCAGATCAGTGCGAGCTTCGGCATAAAGAAGGCCCGCACGACATCAAAGGCGAGAGGCCGCCCCTTTTTCCACAGCAGCAAAGCAGCCAGTAGAAGGCCTAAATAAACAAGGACGGCAATCTCGCGATTGCTCAGGTCGAATCCGAAGCTGGCCAGTGTGAAGGACATATCTTTTTAGACCGCACTTCACGCACAGCGGCAATCGCTCGCTTCGACGCGGGAGTCAGCTAAAACCGTTTGTTTGGTGCGGCAGCTTTGAGCAAGTTAAAGATGAGGTTTGAAAGCCCACTATCGTGCATACACGATCTGCACTTTTCCCGCCTCAGCAACGATCTGTTTGGCGAAGACGGATACGTAGCTGCGTCGAAAGCCATGCCCTCGCTCTAGCAGGCGTTCCTCTGCCGCCTTTATGACCCTGCGCACCAACGAAGGTGAAATAGCCAGTGTCCCGGCATAGTTAAGCTCAGCCAGAAGGCTTCTGATCTCTTCCCCCGTTCGAGTTTGCAAGGCCTGAAGGTATGCTAAGCGCTCCTGCAACGCTGGTTCATCCAGGCTGAGCGCGCCCATCTCAATCGCCTTGAGGAGGCGTTTCAGGCGCAACCGCACCTCCTCACCGCGCCGGGTCAATTCGTCGAGCCGGTCACCTCCATCACGTGCTATCCGCTCCCGTTGGCGTTCGAAGATTTGCGTCAGGATGATCTTGAGGCGCTTCGGAACCAGCAGCCGTGCCGTCATATGCTTGGCGATCAGCGTGTCGAGCGCATCCATCGGAAGCGCCATACCAGTGCATCTGGACGTATCTGTCCGCGCCTTCTTCTGGCAGACATAGTAGCGATAGCGCCCCGCCTTGCCGTTGCGCATAACCATGGGGCCTCCACATTGCGCGCAGTGCAGCAGGCCGGTCAGCATGTTCGGGCTGTTGACGAGTCGCGGTGCGAGGGTTTTCGGATTGCGAGCGCGCAGATGCGCTTGAACGGCATCGAACGTGGCTTGGTCGATCAGCGGTGGAACGGCCACCGTAATGATCTCGTCATCCGATTTTGGCGTCTTACCCTTGCCATGCATGTTGAACCTGTGCCGGCCAACATAGGTCGTGCGCGTCAATATCTTGTGGGTTTGGCCGATGCCCCAGCGACCGCCATCGCGGGTGCATATCCTGCGGTCATTGAGATATTCGACGATCGCCTTCACGCCCATCGGCCCGGTGATTCCGTCGCCTGATAGCGCCAGACGATAGATCAGGCGTACAGTGTCGGCATGCATGGGATCGATGGCCAATGTCTTCTTGACCTTGGCTCCGCGCCGTTCGGCCTCGACAATGCGGTATCCGATCGGCGGCAACGAGCCGTTCCAGAAGCCCTGGCGGGCGTTCTCTTTCATAGCGCGGAGCGTGTGCTTGCCGTTCTCCCGCGACTGGTACTCATCGAACAGGGTCATGACCCGTCGCATCATGACTTGCATGGGGTCGTCACCGACCTCCTGGGTGATCGAGATCAGCTTCACACCATTGCGGGCCAGCTTCCGGATATGGAACTCCAGCTCGAAATGGTCGCGGAAGAAGCGGCTGAAGGAATGAACGAGGATGATGTCGAATGGGGCTGGCCGTTCGCGCGCCGCTTCGATCAGGCGCTGGAACTCGGGTCGGCGATCGCTGGTGGCCGAAACGCCGGCATCCACGAAGGTCTCGACAAGCTCATAGCCATGTGTGGCGCACCAGGCTTCGCCCTGCCTGTGCTGATCGGGAATGGAGACGTCGTGCTCGGCCTGCCGAGCCGTGGAAACGCGCAGATAAAGCGCGACCCGCAGCGCTTCGCCGCTACTTGCAACGGTCATGGCTTCGACCGGTCGATGGGATCGATCGAACCGAAAAGTTCATCGAGGACATCACCGAAATAGCGCTCGAATATCTCGATTTCCGCCTCGGTGATCGGCACCTTTTCGGGCCAGTCGTCAGTGACGGTCCAGGTGGACACATCGTGCTTCGGGCGGCGGCGGTTTGGGCTTGAAGCCGCTTGGTTAGAGTTCGTGGACGAGGGGGATCGGGATTTATGCGGAGGTTGTGACATTCACAGCGTATCGCTGGAATGGCAGGCAATGGAAATACACCTATGCCGCTAATATATTGATCTGGCGTATTATTCCCAAGTTTCTGAACAGCGCTCCGACATTGTCGGCCAGAGCGTCGCTAAGCGTCCACGTAAATCAGAGCCACGCCTTCGGCAGACCTCAAGCCCACTACCCATCGGAATCGGTATTAAGGAGGGCTATAGCGTAGGTGTAGTTCTCGCCTTCTTCGTTTCCCTCCCGCCATCTGCCACAGATCGCTCCTATAGCGTGCTGCGGCCTTGAAATGTTCCCTTTTTGTTCATAAAATGATAGGATGCAAATGGCATTCGATTTTGGCGCCGCGGCGGACATGGCGTGGGTGCGGGAGCAACTGAAATTCTTTTTCGGTCGCCCTGACCGGGTCCCCGCACGGACTCCGATCGGCCAGCTTGTGAAGTCGTCTATCAGCAACCGCACGCTGGACGAAGTTTCTCTGGCCGCCTATCAGCGGCTCGTCGAAGCTTACCCGGAATGGCCGGCTCTCGCAGCGGCGTCGACCGGCGATGTCGAGGCCCTGATCGGCAACGTTACCTTTCCCGATGTCAAGGCGCGGCATCTCGGCGATGCGCTTCGCGTCATAGGAGTTCGTCATCCGGACTTTAACCTGGATTTCCTAGGCTGCCTGAGTGTTGCCGAGGCGCTCGCCTGGCTGGAGCGCCTGCCAGGCGTCGGCCGCAAGATCTCGGCCTCAACGCTCAACTTCAGTACGTTGGAGATGCCGGCATTCGTGGTGGACACGCATGTCTTGCGAGTATTGAGCCGATACGGCTTCGTCCGGAATACGGCCGACACGCGGACCGCCTGTGATGCGGTAATGGCGGCTTCGCCTCGATGGGGCGCGGCCGAACTGGCCGAGCTTCACATTCTGATGAAAAGTCTGGGGCAGACCATATGCCGGCATGACCGCGCCCGCTGCCCCGATTGTCCGATCCGCCAGCACTGCAAGACGGCCGCCGCCTCTGCCCGGAGGCCGGTGCGTGTGAGAGCGCGCAATGTGGGTCGTCGGCAGGGACCTACCCGGGAACAGCGGAGCGGATGGAAGGAATAAATCGATAAGATTCCGGCCTGGACATCGAAAGACACGGCTGCGCCCTTCGGCGGCTTTCTTCCGCGTCGGCTGGATTA
This sequence comes from Aquamicrobium lusatiense, assembly GCF_014201615.1. NCBI lineage: Bacteria > Pseudomonadati > Pseudomonadota > Alphaproteobacteria > Hyphomicrobiales > Phyllobacteriaceae > Aquamicrobium > Aquamicrobium lusatiense. Next base: position 49,707 of record NZ_JACHEU010000007.1, read on the forward strand.
AAGCGGCATATCGGTCCGAATGCTGTGATTTGCGTACTTTCCTTGTGATCTGTCCCGTTTCCGCCTGCTATCTAAGCAATGCAGGGCTGGAGGAGCCGTCGCATCCCGTCCGCAAGTTGAGTGACGTTGCACCATGACTTTCCATGCCGATCTGCACATCCACTCGAAATACTCCCGGGCCACCAGCCGGGATCTCGATCTGGAGCGCCTGTTCTGGTGGGCGGCGCGCAAGGGCGTACGGGTCGTGGGCACCGGAGACTGTGTGCATCCGGCCTGGCTCGCAGAGATCAAGGACAAGCTGGTGGCCGAGGGCAACGGGCTCTTCCGCCTGAGACCAGAAATCGAGGCGGCGCTGTGGGAAACGCTTCCGCCCGTCTGCCGGCGGCCGGTCTCCTTCATGATCTGCACCGAGATTTCGACCATCTACAAGAAAGGCGACAAGACCCGGAAGATCCATCACCTGCTCTATACGGCCGATCTCGACGCCACCGACCGGCTGGCGGCAAGCCTTGCGCGCATCGGCAACATCGCCTCGGATGGCCGCCCGATCCTCGGCCTCAATTCGCGCGATTTGCTGGAGATCGCGCTGGAGTCCGGGCCGGATTCCTATCTCGTCCCTGCCCATATCTGGACGCCATGGTTTGCCGCGCTCGGCTCGCAATCGGGCTTCGATTCCATTGATGAGTGCTATGGCGATCTTGCCGGGCACATCTTCGCGGTGGAGACGGGCCTCTCGTCCGACCCCGCCATGAACTGGCGCATATCCTCGCTCGACCGCTTCCGCCTCACCTCCAATTCCGACGCCCATTCGCCCGGCAAGCTCGGTCGCGAGGCCACCCGCTTTTCCTGTGAGCCGGACTATTTCGCCATTCGCCGCGCGCTGGAGACCGGGGATGGCTATGTCGGCACGGTCGAGTTCTTCCCCGAGGAAGGCAAATATCACATGGACGGGCACCACGCCTGCGGCGTGCGGCTCGACCCGAAAGAGACGATCGAGCTCGGCGGCCGTTGCCCGGTCTGCGGGCGGCCAGTCACGGTCGGCGTGGCGCATCGCGTCGAAGCGCTCGCCGACCGCAGCGAAGCCGAGGCTGCGCCGCCACCTACCGCAGGTGCGGTATCGAGCCTTGTGCCGCTGCCCGAGATCCTCTCGGAGATCGTCGGCAGCGGCGTCGCCTCGAAGGCTACCACCTACACTTATGACCGCACGATTGCCGCGCTCGGGCCAGAGCTTGCCCTGCTGCAGGAAATGCCGGTCGAGGATATCGCCAGGCTCGATCCGCTGCTCGGTGAGGCCGTGACGCGGCTGCGCTCCGGCGAGGTCATCCGGCAGGCCGGCTATGACGGAGAATATGGCGTCATCCGCCTGTTTCACGACGGCGAGTTGGATCGCCTCGCTGGAAACCAGTTTCTGTTCAATGGGCCGCTGTTCAGCCGCGCACGCCGGGTGAAACCCAAAGCGAAGGATACGGCACCGGACGATGCTCCGCTATTTCCAGAAGCCACGCCGGCGATGCAACCATCGGGTCGCAGCGGCATTCTGGCCGGGCTGGACCCTGACCAGGCGCGCGCAGCAGAGGCCGTAGACGGATCGCTGATGGTGATCGCCGGCCCCGGCTCCGGCAAGACGCGCATGCTCACCCACCGCATCGCCCATCTGGTGCTGGAATGCGGCGTGCCGGCTGGTTCGTGCATCGCCGTCACCTTTACACGCAAGGCGACGGAGGAATTGCGCACCCGCCTTGCGGGGCTTCTCGGCGAGCAGGCGGAGGCCGTGGCGGTGCACAGCTTCCATTCGCTGGGCCTCGCGATCCTGCACGCGCATGCCGGCCGCGCCGGTCTCGGGGCAGACTTTCGCATCGCCAGCGAGGCGGAGCGCAAGGCGGCGCTGGCAGAAACGCTCGGCGTCAGCGATACGCGCGCCGCCCGCCTCATCAAGGCGGTCTCCGTGCTCAAGCGCAGCGGCGCGAAAGGCACGAATGAGGAAGCAGAGGCCCGCGCTGTCCTCGACCGGATCGGCCGGGCGCAAGGATGGGTCGATTTCGACGATCTTATCCTCTTGTCGGCCGATCTTCTGGAGGAGGATGCGGCGATCGCCGCCGCATGGCAGGCCCGTTTCCCGCACATCGTCGCCGACGAGTTTCAGGATGTGGACGAGCAGCAATATCGCCTGCTGCGGCTGATGAACGGGGACAGCGGCAATCTCTGCGTCATCGGCGATCCCGATCAGGCGATCTACGGCTTCCGAGGGGCGGATGCCGCCTGCTTCGCGCGCTTCGGCCGGGACTTTCCCGCGGCCAAAACCCTTAGGCTTTCACGCAACTACCGCTCGACCGGCATCATCGTGAAGGCGGCGTCCGGCTTCATCGAGGCACCCTCGTCAGGCCCGACACGCCCCATGGGCGAGCCGATCGTGGCCCATGCGGCAGCGAACGAAGCCGCAGAAGCGGAGTTCGTCGCCGGAGCAATCGAAAGCCTGCTCGGCGGTCATGACCTGCTCGCCGCCAATCGCAAGGGTGGCGGAATGCCCACCGGCAGGCCCCTCGGCTTTGCCGATTGCGCGGTGCTCTACCGCACCGATGCGCAGGCGGGGGCACTGCGGACCGCCTTCGACCGCGCCGGCATTCCGTTCATGAAAAGCTCGCCCGCTCCCATCGCCGGCCATCCCGGCGTGACCGCGATCCTCGACGGACTGGACGGGGTGGAGGGGCAGGAGCTTGCTGCGCGCATTGGGCAGGCGGCGGAAGACGCCCGCAGGGCGCGGAAGGCTGATGCCGCGGCGCTCGCGGAGGCGAGAGGCTGGCTTATCGCGCTTGCCAACTCGGATCAGGTGACCGGCGATCCGTTACTACGGCTTGGCGAAGCGACGGCGCTTTCCACCGAGGCCGATTTCCGCGATGCGCGCGCGGCCCGCGTCACCCTCATGACGATGCACGCGGCCAAGGGTTTGGAATTTCCTGTCGTGTTCGTGGTGGGCATGGAAGATGGGATCGTGCCGTTTTCATGGGGAGCCGAAACACCTCAGGAGGAGGCGACGCAGGCCGAGGAGCGGCGTCTGTTCTACGTCGCCATGACCCGCGCAAAGGACAGGCTGTTCCTCACCCGTGCCAAAGAGCGGTTCTGGCACGGCGCGGTGCGCGCGCTGCCGCCTTCGCCTTTCCTCGGACAGATCGCCGGGGACCTGATAGTCAGCGAGAGTGCAAGCGGACGAAAAAGCAGGCAGACGCAGCAGCTCAACCTGTTTTGAAACTGCACGCCAGATTTCATGATCGCCTCCACCTGCTCCTGTGGCTGGCTGCATTTCTCATCCTTCACGAGATGAGGATTGGGAGGGCTTTTGAAGAGTTACGGCGTAGGTGTAGTTCTCCGGCTCTTCCCGGGTTCCGGTTTGGTCGCAGGACGCGGGGTTAATGGCTGTTCCACCTTCGTGCTTACGGCCCCTGCTTCACGCGCCCGCCTCTGATGCAGTGCCCGGTGCGTCTCCGTCGTGCACCCGCGCAACCTGTGCGACGGGCGCGACATCGTAAAGGCTTCGGCATGGGCGTTTGCATGCGGGAGGCCACTCGTCCCGGCTGTGGGGAACGGGGAACCCATACGAGCGGATATATATTCTTTAAAGCACTAAACCGCACGTCCAGTCGTAACTATAAAATGTCCGATAATGTTGCCTTATCGTTCGTTGTGCTGCAGGATGCTCAAACGGCGTTCCCGGCGGGCAGAAGCACGACAATGCGGGCTTGCCAGCCTCAGCGCGACATCACAGCCAGTGTTATCGGCGTCATACAGATTTTTTGGGCACCAAGGGCGGACGTTAAGGAATATCGGTGAACCAGCTACTTTCAGCGCGTCTTGTTTAAGCAAAGCTCCGCGTGAATTTCCCTGCCTGTTCTGGAAAAATGCGTTGTTTGAACGCCATGAAATCCAGCGTCCGGGCTCATCGAGCAGATTCAGAAGATGACGGTTCCGGCGAGCACGATTGCGGAGAAGAATGCAGTCTGACACCTGTCGTAGCGTGTAGCGACGTCCTGCCAGTGCTTGAGACGCCCGAACGCGGTCCCCCGATGTGCTTGCAGCGTTCGGAGCGGTGCGTATCGTGTTTAACAGTCTTGTTCTGTGAACGTCTATCCGGGATGCAGCTAGTGATCCCATTGCCCGCAAAGCAATTCCAAAAACAGTCGGCAAGCCATTGGTTGGTCAGCAGCCATTTGGCCATGGGAAGCTCATCAGGCACGGCGGCAGCACCAGTGTATTCGCTGTCCTGCCCCGCCGTTATGACCAAGATGAACGGGGCGATTATTCTGATCCGTTGCGGCATGAAGCCTTGGTGCTCATACCACCTTTCGTGCGGCCGATCAGGCGTACTGCGCCTCCTTTTACCCGCAGGCTGGAAGCCGTGCGGTATGCCTTGAGATAGGTCTCATCAGTCATAATCGTCTTGCGATCTGGAATCTTAGGCATGGCCAGATCTTTTATCATCCGCGGGAAGATGCCCTTTTCGCCTCGGCGCCTTCAACGGTTGCAGAGCGTCCTGGAGAGGTCATGTTCCTTCGTCGACCGCAACCTAAGCCGTTTGCGGTCGACGGAGCTGATGCAGCGGTCACGAATGACAGGGGAAGCCTGAGCCAGCATTTCGGGAAACGCCTGTCCGAGGCCTGGTGATTGTGCCTATCCACTCAGGCCTCAATCCTCTTCCGATATAAGACCGTACCGACAACATCCTCCACCATGAACAATCCTGAGCCGTATGAATGGTTCTCGTGCGAAACAAGCTTCTGTTTACAATCCCATCGAAACAGACCACAAAACCCCTCCCCTCTTTTCTGAACCGCATAAAGAAAGTTCAGTCGCACCCCAGCCCCTTCTCTTGTGTTAAGAAGCTCTTCAGCAGCTTGCTACGGTCCCCCTCTGTGCCAGAACAGCTTCCGTCATGCTGTCATCGCCACCTCAGCCCCACCAGTTTTCAGCGCTGCCATCAGCATCGGGCCGACGGAGAAGTTGCCGCTGCCTGCCTTTTCGGTGAGGGCCCGCAGATAACCTCCGGCTGAATGGATATGCTGCGATCGCTGAAGAATGCAGGCTATGACGATGGCAGTGCTTTCCTGCCCCATCACCTCCAGCGCATCGGCATAGGCGGATGGCGATATGCCCAGGTAGCCGCGTACCTGTGCTGCGGTTGCCATGAAATCACGCCAGCTATCGATGCCATCAACAGCATAGTCGCGGATATCTGGGCAGGCACGCAAAACCAAACCAAGCGGATAGGCTTTTGGCAGATCGAAGGGTTGGGAAGCTGGCTCGGTCTCGACCCTGTCTTTTTTTGAAGCAGGTTCAAATTCAGAATAAGCGTTTGTATTTGAATTAGATTGTTGCCGTTCATTTTGTTGGTCATTGCCGTTCATAAATTCAGTATTCATATGCATTTCCAGCAACTTATCGATATCCGCGCGAACCTGTTCAAGGTCGCTGACGACAAGTTCCATATCCGCAAGTGAAGCGCGGCGGGGAATGGCCTCAACAACAGCGCGGAAACGCTGCCAAAGGCTCGTCCAGTCGCCCACAGCCTGCTCCCCCATAGCGGCCTCGATCAGCTTGCTGATATCGCGGCGGTGCAGCGTGATGCGCTCACGCATCAGCTTCAGCGCCTGGGCCTCGGCCCGTACCTGCTCGGCCGCCGCCCCAAACTCACCCGCCCGCACCAGCAAAGGCGCAAGCGAGAAGCCGAATGCCTCGCCAGGCTCCCCTTCCCTGCTTCTGCGCGCATAGCGCTTGCCATTGGGACTGTCGCGGCGAACAATCAATCCGCCATCCACCAGGGCCGCCAGATGGCGCCGCAAGGTCACTTCCGACATGCCATGCGCCCGCAGGGCGAGCTGGCGGTTCGACGGAAACACGACAAGGCCATGTTCCTCGGATAGCTCCTCATGCGGATAAAACGACAGCAATGCCGCGAGGATGGCCAGCGCCCGGTCGCCCACGCCTATGATCGTCTTTCCTTCACACAAATCCCTGTAGACCTGCCACTTGCCCGCTGTCGCCCCTTCCGGGATAGCAGCTGCTTCCTGCTGCACTGCCAGCATGGCAAGCGACATCGGCCGCCGCCCAAAAGGCGTCGCTGCAATATGCGTATCCATGTCCTTCCACCTTCAATCAGGCAAAAGAAACCCGCCCGTCAAAACGACAGTTTCAACGCTTGACACAGATTCACGGAAATGCGATTCTCGGATTGTCCAGATACGAGAAGGGCTTCCGCGACGACAGTCGTTCGGGGGCCTTTTTCTTTTGCGGCTTCAATGCTCCTGTTCGGTTTTCTCCGACTTTCTGAATGCCTCATAAAGGCTGCTCAGATTACTCGAAATCCACTCGGCAAATCTGGGTCCGTCGGCTGCTCCAATTGCAAGAGTTGCCGTCTTACCTGCCTTTTTCAGCCGTACGCTGACCTTCTTGTCCTGGGGTAGCCAGGCTGTGTCCGCAGACTTCGTGACAGCCTTGCGAGCAGGCTTGCTCCCGGCAGCCAAAGCGGCGTGCAAAGCTTCAAAGCGGGCGTTGCTGTCGAGTTGGCTGAACTCGGGTGTTGCGGCGACGGAGCCTGCCATTTCCAGCCGGCGAGGTACCAGAAGGGAGAGCTCCACCCACCTCTCCCGGCCGATAGCCGGCGCCGGGCCGATTGCCTTGATGATATCTTCGGGGACACGGGTTACTGTCGTGATCATCTTCGACACAGCCGCTTCGTTAGAGGCCAGAGCCGAACAGATGATGTCGCGGGTGTAACCAAGATCCTCGAGGCGCTTTGCGAATGCGGCCTTCTCGATAAAGCTCAAATTCGCCCGGGCAGAATTCTCCTGCCCCTGGGCGATGACATGCGCCTTGTCATCAATCGCTTTCACCACGGCCCGGACCTTGCGGCCGAGCTCTTTCGCCACCCTGACGCGACGATGGCCGAACACGATCATGTAACGACCTTCCCGCTCGGGATGAGGACGCACCAATATCGGCGAATTCTGGCCATTCTCTCTAATGGCTTCGAGAAGTTCCTGATGATGTTCCTGATCTTCGGAGAGACGGTCGGCAACAAACGAGCCATCGATCATCTCGGGGTCGAGATCCACCACCTGCTCGCCTTCGAGATAGGCATCGGCCTGCCGCGCCAGCTCGCTGACCGAGCGGATCATCGACTTGGACGCGCCACGCATGGGATAGGCTGGCGCATTCGAAGCGCCCTGCCCTTCCTCATTTGTCTCCATAAGGCCTGACAGCAGGTTCTTACGGGCCATTCAACCTCTCCTGTTGTTGCCTAATTCGTTGAAACACAACGGCGAAGACGTGTTTTTGTCGGCTGACAAGATCACCTCCCCCACGCTTCGTGAATAAGTCCGGCTATTTCCGAGTTCACACCATCCAGAGATTCCATCGCCCGCTCATAGGTCGAACGGGTCATGGTGTTCTTTTCCACCTCGTACAAAGTCTGCTTGGTGATGCCGGCATCGGATATGGCCGTGGACTTGAGCATCTGGTTTCTGAGGATGAATTCGCCAAACAGCGTTTGCAGGAAAGCCACCATCTGCGCCTGCGGCTGGTCCATCGGCTCATAGCGCGTGATCAGATAGCGATACCATTCCAGATTGACCTCTGCGCCAGCGCTGCGGATCGGCTCCAGGATGTTGCCCAGCATCAACAGGAACTGGCCCATCGACATCACATCCAGCATCTGCGGATGAATGGTAATCAGCACCGACGTGGCGGCTGTCAAAGCGGCAATCGTCAGATAGCCGAGATGTGGCGGACAGTCGACGACCACAACATCGTAGCGGTTCTCCACCTCTTCCAGAGATCGCGCGATGCGCGTGAAAAAGGCCTTACCGGCATTGGAACTGCGGTCGGCCATCGCCAGCGGCGTATCGTACTCGAATTCCTGCAATTCGAGATTTGCAGGCACGATGTCGAGCCCCGGGAAATTGGTGGTATGAATGATGTCGGAAAGAGAGACCCTTTCGTCATCATAACGGATGGCGTCGTAGAGCGACTTGATCCTGTCGAGTTCGGGCTGGAAGCCATGCAGCGAAGACAGCGATGCCTGCGGATCGAGGTCGACGGCCAACACACGGTGCCCGGTCAGCGCCAGATACTGCGCCAGATGCGCGGCCGTCGTCGTCTTGCCGGAGCCGCCCTTGAAATTGACGACGGCCAGAACCTGCAGCTTTTCTCCCGGGCGGCGATGCGGAACATATCTGCGCGCTTCCGAGCGTCCGTACTGGTCGAGATACTGCCTGAGCTCCAGCATCTGCTGGGCAGTATAAGAGCGCCGGCCCGTCGATGACGTTTCAGGAACGGGACCCTTGCCTTCGAGATGCAGCTTCTTCAGATGGCTCTGGGAAACGCCCAGGTAATTCGCAACTTCAGCCAGCGTAAACGAACGCAGATCCTTCTTAGCAAGCGGCGGGAATCGCTGCAGGCTCAGAAGATGCAGCTTCTGCGAAATCTGATCGCCCTGCTCGAGAATGTGTTTCTCGAAATGCAACGGCTGTCTTGCTGGTCTCGGTGAACTCACGTTCATTCGGGCTGCATTTCCTAATAACGATTTTTAGAGAAGTTTCTCCAAACAACCGTGATTATGCCCGATTCGGGTTTGCCGGCAATAGCGCCCCCTGCTGAATCAATGCCCTCCCCAGCTAAATAACAGCCCTCACCTTCCATAGAAATTTATATGCCTTTGAAATAAAAGCCTTTTGTTGGGATTTTGTCCGCTGACAAGCCTGCATCCCCACCTTTTCGGGCTCAAGAATTCGCCGACAGCCCTTGTTCAGGCGAATATGTTCCGGCCGCCGACGGTGGAACAGCCAGCGAATCGATTTTACGCGTTGCGCTCCTGCATGTGGTCTGGAGGCCTGTAGAAAACGCTCCGGAACACCGGACGCATCCGGCACACTGACCCCTTATAACAGAAGTTGTGCTGTGCCGGGTGGATGATGTTATGCTCGGCACGTCATTCGTCGGAATCGGGAACTTCTGTCGAATGGGGAGAGGGGAAGCAGTTGCTTATGACGATCACGACTTCAATGAGCCGTCCGTCCGGCACGGTTTTTACATGGCTGATGGCATCACAAAAGTCTGGTGCGGGATCACCCGGGCCCGGTTTCATCAAAGCGATGGCCTGACCGCAGTGGAGAAATCTCGTCCGCCTACCCGCATTCAGACCAAGCGGCGCCGAAAAATTCTGGAAGCAGCGCTGGAGATATTTTCCACGCATGGCTTTCGCGGCGCGACCATCGACCAGATCGCCGAAGCTGCCGGCATGTCCAAGCCCAACCTGCTGTACTATTTTCGCAGCAAGGACGAAATCCACAGCACGCTGATCAAGCGTCTGCTGGACGACTGGCTACAGCCTCTCCGCGATCTCGATGCCGATGGCGATCCGATGGCCGAGTTGCAGTCATATATCCGGCGCAAGATGGAGATGTCCCGGGATTTCCCGAGAGAGGGAAGGCTGTTCACCAATGAGATTCTACAGGGCGCACCGCACACGCTGGAAATGCTTCAGGATGTGCTGAAACCGCTTGTCGACGAAAAGGTGAAGGTCATCGAAGGATGGATGAAAGATGGCCGTATCGCCCAGACCGATCCATATCACCTGATCTTCTCGCTCTGGGCGACGACACAGCATTATGCCGATTTCGACGTACAGGTGAGGGCGGTTCTTGGGCCTGATCGCAGCGGAGAACGGCTGTTCGAAGATGGGGCACAGTTCCTCGAACAGCTTTACCTCAACGGGCTTTCGCCAGAGGCCAGCAGAAACTGACCGGCCGCGCAGATTGCTCTGCGCGGCCGGTGTGGTCTTGCAAGTGTTTCGACAGGATCACACGCCGATGGGCATATGCTCCGGGGAGCGGGTGACAGCGCGTGGCGCGGTCAGTTCCTTCCATGTCGAAAGCGCCTTGTTGACGGCCTGGAAAGGCTGGCGGGCAATGAACTTGCCGCGTCCGGGCTTTGCTCTGGCAACGCCTTCGCCCCAAACGACGTCCCCGCGCGAAAGCGTGTAGCGCGGCAGACCGGACACCTTCATGCCCTCGAAGACATTGTAGTCGATGATCGACTTCTGGTTTGCCGCCGAGATGGTCTTGCCCGTCTTCGGGTCCCACACAACGAGATCGGCATCGGCACCCGGCACGATAGCGCCCTTGCGCGGATAGATGTTGAGGATCTTCGCAATGTTGGTGGAGGTCACGGCGACGAACTCGTTCGGCGTCAGCCGGCCGGTTTCGACGCCAGTGGTCCACAGCATCGACAAGCGGTCTTCGACGCCGCCCGTGCCATTGGGAATCTTCGTGAAATCGTTGAGCCCGAGCAGCTTCTGCTTCATGGTGAAGGCGGCGTGATCGGTAGCCACCGTATGCAGCGAGCCCGATTGCAGACCCGCCCACAGCGAAGCCTGGTGGCGGGCGTCGCGGAAGGGCGGAGACATGACGCGCTGCGCCGCGTGGGCCCAGTCGGGATTGGAATATTCGCTCTCATCCAGCGTCAGGTGCTGGATCAGCGGCTCGCCATAGACGCGGATGCCCTTATGCTGGGCGCGGCGGATGGCTTCATGCGCCTGCTCGCAGGAGACGTGCACGATGTAGATCGGAACGCCGGCGGCATCGGCAATGGTGATGGCGCGGTTGACGGCCTCACCCTCGACATCCGGAGGCCGCGAATAGGCATGCGCCTCGGGGCCGCTCAGGCCGGAACTCATCAGCTTCTGCTGCATGGCCGCGACAAGGTCGCCGTTTTCGGCATGAACGAAGGGGATGGCGCCAAGCGCGGCGCAGCGCTGGAACGAGGCGAACATCTCGTCGTCGTTGACCATCAGCGCGCCCTTGTAGGCCATGAAGTGCTTGAACGTATTCACGCCGCGCCCGACGACGGTTTCCATCTCCTCGAAGATCTTTTTCGACCAGCCGGTGATGGAGACATGGAAGGAATAGTCGCTGCATGCCTGACGCGCCGCGCGCTCCTCCCACTCATCGAGGGCTGCTATCAGTCCGTCCTCACCGGGGATGACGAAGTCCACCACCATCGTCGTTCCGCCCGAAACGGCGGCATAAGTGCCGCTTTCCCATGTCTCCGCCGTGGTGGTGCCCATGAAGGGCATCTCAAAATGGGTGTGCGGGTCGATGCCGCCGGGAATGATCAATGCGCCTTCGGCGTCGATGACCTCATCACCCTTGAGATCCGGTCCGATGGCGGCGATGGTCTCGCCTTCGATCAGCACATCCGCCTCATAGCTGCGGTCGGCGGCGACGATCGTGCCTCCCTTGATTACTTTCGACATTGCTGAAGCCTTTCATTTTCATGCGGGTGACCGGGCGCGCGATACGGCCGGGTCGAACGGGGCTATGCGGGCGCTCATCTCATCTTTCGCGCTTGCGGCCGGGTTGGGGGAGCCGGTCCGCGCACCACCGCAGCGCCGGTCGGTGGCAGGAACCGCCGGCCGTCTGCCGGCGGTTTTCTTGCTGAGGCTGGTCATGGGAGCAGGAGACCTGTCCCGCTCCCATGGAATTTTCGTCTTAGTCAGTGGCGACGGTGCCAAGCGCACGGCGTTTGCTGGTGCTGAGCTGGCAATAGATGACCGCCGACAGCACGACGCCGACAGGCCAGGAGAACGGCGTCCAGGCGCTGATCGCAGGGATGACCGACATGCCGATGGCAATGATGCCCGAGACGACAAGGGCAATGATGGCGTTGGTGTTGTAGCCGCCATTGTAATAATACTTGCCGCCGGGCGTATCGTCGAACAGAGCATCCGAATCGATTTTCTGACGCCTGATGATGTAGTAGTCCGCCATCACGATGCCGTAGAGCGGCCCCATCAGGGCTCCGACGCTGCCGATGAAGTGATTGACGATCACCGGGCTGGAAAACAGGTTCCACGGCGTCACGATCACCGACAGAATGGCCACGACCACACCCGCCTTGCGGAAGGTGAAGTGACGCGGCCACACATTGATGATGTCATAGACCGGCGCGACGAAGTTCATGATGATGTTGATGCCGGCCGTGGCCGTGCCGATGGCGATGATGGCCACCAGCAGGATGGCGATGCTGTCGATGTCCTTCATCAGCGCGATCGGATCGTGGATCGCCTCGCCATAGACCTTCACCGAGGCCAGCGCGATGACGATGGAGATGGCGCCGAAAGCCGTCGCGTTCAGCAGCAGGCCCCATGCGTTGCCGCGGCGCACCGAGGCCTCGTCGGGCGCGTTGCGGGTAAAGTCGGCAAAGTTCAGCGTCGGGCCGGCAAGATAGGCGACAACGATGAACATGGCGGAAGCCATGCCGAACAGGCCACTGTTATGCTCCACGGTGCGGTAGCTGAAATCGACCGACCAGCCGGCACGTGCCAGGACCCATACGGCAAGCGCGATCATGGCGATCCAGATGGCGGGACCGGCGAAGTCGGAGAGGCGGCGCACCGCCTCCATGCCGCGCGATAGCACGATGAGCTGCGCAAAGGACAGCACGAGGAAGCAGATCCAGCCGAGCGTCGAAAGGCCCGCGAACGAGCTTTCCGTCAGGGTTGCCGAGGATGGAAACACCTTGATGACCAGAAGCATCATCGCCGCGGAGGCCAGATAAGTCTGGATGCCGTACCATGCCACGGCAACGATGGCGCGCAGAATGGCGGGGATGTTGGCGCCGTAAACGCCGAAGCTGGCGCGCGCAAAGACCGGGAACGGCACCTTGACGCGCTGACCGGCCACGCCGCTCATATTGTTGGTGAAATAGAGAATGATGATGCCCGCCGTGAATGCGGCGATCATCTGGTATCCGCTCAGGCCCAGTGCGAACAGGCCGACCGCCATGGTGTATCCGCCGAGGCTGTGCCAGCCCGACATCCACCAGGCAAACAGGTTCCATGTCTTCCATGTACCCGTCGCCGTCTCCGGCGATAGCTCGACGTTGAAAAGTCGAGACGATTCATTTGCATGCTTATGCATTAAGCTCCTCCCAGAATGGTTGCGTTGATGTCGTATCCTGCCCGGCACCTCCTAGGCCGCTGCGGGATACGCCGTTGTTCAGCTGTCGATAATGGTCAGCCCCCTTGCGATACACGCCACCCGTCTTCGCCCCAGCGGGGAGAGGCGGTTGTGGAATGATCCGTATGTCATGAGGGCTGGAGGCAGAGCCTCACCACAGGCACCGGCATGGTGCAGGAAGGGCGGGCTCTGCATGTCCTGAAATGCCTTGAAAGGCACTTTCGGGCATCTTGCGGACGGTGCGGCGCAGGCGATGGGAAATGGTATTGGCTGCGCGGATCGCGCCTTGCCGGTCACATCGGGAACTTCACGCCGACACATCATGTCGAATTCTCTCCCATATGCATGGCATCGGAGATTTCCTGCCCGGATTCTGATGTCCGGTTGAGGGGATCCCCAAGCCTGGCTCCGGCACCCATCTTCAGATGGACTCAGGATACCGAAGCCAAAGATAACGAAAATTCAGTGGGTTACCTTAGTCGGAAACATTCCGGCTGACGTTTCGTAAACACCCACTTGACATTTTTTTATCATGCAGTCAAATTTTGATCAGATGATAAAAAATGGGAGGAGGAACCCATGAAGCAGGCACTCGCCACAGGTGCAGGCTTGCCACGGAGGAGGGGCGGAATCCGTATCCGCGTCAGTTCCGGACAAGGCATTTTTCTGCACGATCATTCTCCTGCGACCGTCTGACGGCCGGCACCATGATCACGATCGATGACGTCTACGCGGCAGACCGCGTCAGCGAAGCCGAACTTGCGCGCCTGCGTCAGCGGGCCTGTGAAATCCGCGACCAGTACTGGGGACGGGAGATCACTTACTCCCGCAAGGTTTTCATCCCCCTCACCAATATGTGCCGCAACACCTGCGGCTACTGCGTCTTCGTCAAGCATCCGGGCGATCCGGCAGCCAACTACCTGACGCCCGAAGATGTGCTCGACATCGCCCGCCGGGGTGAGCGCCTCGGCTGCAAGGAAGCCCTGTTCTCGCTGGGCGAACGCCCGGAGCGGCGCTACCCGGAAGCAGCCGCCATTCTGAAAGACCTCGGCTACGCCACCACCGTCGACTATCTGGTCGATGCCTGCCGTCTGGTTCTCGAACACACCTCGCTGATCCCGCATGTCAATGCGGGCACGCTGACTGAAGAGGAGGTGGAGCGGCTTGGCGAGGTCTCGGCCTCGATGGGCATGATGCTCGAAAATGTCAGCAAGCGCCTGTCGAAGCCCGGCCTGCCGCATCATGCCTGCCCCGACAAGGCACCGGTGTTACGCCTGCGCACCATCGAGGCGGCAGGGCGTCTCGGCGTTCCCTTCACCACCGGCATTCTGATCGGCATCGGCGAGACATGGTCCGAGCGCATCGACAGCCTGATTGCCATCAACGACATCCATCTGCGCCACGGCAATGTGCAGGAGGTGATCGTCCAGAATTTCCGCGCCAAGGCGGGCACCGCCATGGCCGAATGGATCGAGCCTTCCCGCCACGAAATGCTGAAGACGCTGGCTGCGGCCCGCATCGTGCTCGATCCGTCGATCAGCCTGCAGGCCCCGCCCAATCTCGACGAGGAATTCGAGGACTACATCGAATCCGGCATCAATGACTGGGGCGGCATCTCGCCGCTCACCAAGGACCACATCAACCCCGAGCGGGCATGGCCGGCGCTGGGCGAGCTTTCGCGCCGCACCTCCGCCAAGGGGTATCGCCTCGCCGAACGGCTGACCGTCTACCCCCGCTATCTGGCCGAGTGCCGGGAAGCGCTGGCCGGCCCGCTGTCCCGTCTTGCCCGCGCCGACGGTCTGGCGCGCGAACAATTCACGAGTTGAGCCATGAGCATCGATCTCGAAGTCATGAAGCAGTTGGAAAACCGCCCGGATGAGGTTCTGACGCGGGCCTCCGCACAGGTGCGCGCCATTCTCGAGCGCGCGCTGGCAGGCGGAGAAATCTCGCGCGAGGCAGGTGAAGTGCTGTTCAACACGGAGGGCGCGGACCTCTCCGCCGTGCTCAAGGTTGCCGATACGGTGCGGCGCGAGCGGGTGGGCGACAGGGCAACCTTCGTCACCGTGCGCAACATCAACTTCACCAATGTCTGCTACATGGCCTGCCAGTTCTGCAATTTCGGCGTGCGCAAGGAGGCCAGCGGCGCAGAGCTGCTGACGCCCGAACAGGTGGCGGCGCGTGCCGAGGAAGCCTGGAACCGGGGCGGCACCGAAGTCTGCATTCAGGGCGGCCTGCATCCCGACATTCCGGGCGACTATTATGTGCAGTTGCTGCGCGCGGTGAAGAAGCGCGTGCCGAAGATGCATGTCCACGCCTTCTCGCCGTTCGAGATCTGGTACGGCGTGCGCAAGAGCCGCATGTCGCTCGACGACTTCCTCGCCATGCTGCGCGACGAGGGGCTGGGGTCCATGCCGGGCACCGCAGCGGAAATCCTCGACACCGAAATCCGCCTGCAGCTCACCCGCAACAAGCTTTCCGCCGATGAGTGGGAAAAGATCATCCGCGCCGCGCACCGGCAGAATATTCCGACGACCTCGACCATTATGTACGGCCATATCGACGGGCCGTCGCACTGGGCCGCCCATATCGACCGCCTGCGCTCGATCCAGAAGGACACCGGCGGCTTCACCGAACTGGTTCCGCTCGGCTTCATCCACGAAAACACCCGCCTTTACCGCAATGTGCCGGGCGTGCGGCCGGGGCCTTCCATGACCGAGAACCTGAAGATGCACGCCGTGGCGCGCATCATGCTTCAGGGTTACATCGACAACATCCAGGCATCGTGGGTGAAGCTCGGCCCGGAAATGGCGCAGACCATGCTGGCCTGCGGCGTCAACGATCTTGGCGGCACGCTCATGAACGAGAGCATTTCGCGGGCAGCCGGCGCAAAGCACGGGCAGGAGATCACGCCGCTGGAGATGGTGCGCATCATCCGCGCCGCCGGCCGCATCCCGGTGCAGCGCAACACGCTCTACCAGACGCTGGAAGACTTCACCGATCACGATCCTCCCGAGATCGAGCCACTGGTCGAACGTGCCTGTGGCGCAAGCCCGGTCGCTTTCCTCACGCAGGCAGAAATGCAGCAGGCGGCTAGGGGCTGACGGATGGAAACTGGCGTTCAAAAAGTGGTGCTGCTTGCCGGTGGCGTCGGTGGCGCGCGCATGGCCGAAGGGCTGATGCGCGCCCTGCCGGAAGGGGCGCTCACCGTCGTCGTCAATGTCGGTGACGACGACACCTTCTATGGCCTGCTCGTCTGTCCCGACATCGACACCATTCTTTATACGCTCTCCG
The DNA here is from genome assembly GCF_014201615.1 of Aquamicrobium lusatiense. Lineage (NCBI taxonomy): Bacteria > Pseudomonadati > Pseudomonadota > Alphaproteobacteria > Hyphomicrobiales > Phyllobacteriaceae > Aquamicrobium > Aquamicrobium lusatiense. The sequence continues at coordinate 66,005 of NZ_JACHEU010000007.1, forward strand.
ACCGGATCGACCGAGGGCAGGGGTGGGGCGTCGCCAACGATACGGTGAACGGCCTCAATGTCCTGCGCGATCTTGGCGCGCCGGTGTGGATGAAGCTCGGAGACGCCGATTTCGGCCTGCATATCTGGCGCAACTGGCGCATGTCACAGGGCGCCTCGCTGAGCGAGGTAACGGAAGAATGCGCCACTCGTTTCGGTATCAAAGCCCGCATCCTGCCCGCGACGGACGATCCCGTACGCACCAGGCTCATGACGGAGAAGGGCCTGCTCGACTTCCAGAACTGGTTCGTCGGCGAACGTTGCCAGCCGGCCGTGCGCGAAATCAGCTATGCAGGTGCGGAAGAGGCTGCCGCCAGCCCTCAGGCACTTGCCGCCATCAGGGAAGCAGACCTGATTGTTTTCGCCCCTTCCAACCCGCTGCTGTCGCTTGAGCCGCTCCTGTCGGCGAAGGCCCTGCGCGAGGCGGTTGCCGCAAGCCATGCGCCCCGCATCGGCGTATCGCCTCTGATCGGCGGCAAGGCAGTTAAAGGTCCGCTCGACAAGCTGCTTGCCGATCTCGGCCAGCCCGGCGGCGCTGCCGGCGTTGCCGCCCGTTACAAGGGCCTGATCGACGGCTTTCTGGTCGACAGCGACGACGTCAACGACATCGCAGCCATCGAGGCCGACGGCATAAGCGTCCATGCCACCGACATATTGATGCGCGATCCCGCCGGAGCGGAACGCCTTGCCCGCGAGCTTATCGGCTTCGCTCCAACGCTCGGAGCGCGGGCATGACGGTCGCCATCGCCATATTGATGAAGGACCCCTGTCAGGCCAAGACGCGTCTCAAACCCGCACTCGGCAACGATGCGCGCGAAACGCTGGCGCTGCTCCTGTTCGAGAACACGCTCGGCTTCTTTCGCCGCTTCCATGGCGACAATCCTCTGGCGGTGGTTACGCCATCGGAGCGCGTGGCCGAGATCGCGCGCGCTCATGATGCGACCGCGCTCGGCCAGAACGGAAAGGCCGGCATCAACGGGGCGGCGGCCCGCGCCGCCGAATGGGCCCGCTCCATAAACGCCGAAAAGCTGCTCGTCATCCATGCCGACATCCCGACGCTTGAAGCGGCCGAGATCGCCATACTGATCGGGGCTTCGGACGAAGCATCTGTCGTTATCGCCGAATCCCACGACGGCGGCACCAATGCGATCCTGCTTTCGCCGCCCGACGCAATCCCGTTCAGCTTCGGCCCACGCTCGGCGGATGCACATGAAGTGGCGGCGGCTGGGAAGGGCAGGGGCTGCACGCGGCTCACGCTTCCAAATCTCTGCCGCGACATCGACACGCCACACGACCTCTTCTCTGCCTCCACCTCGGGCAGCATCCGCAGGCAGGACGTCAGCCTGTTCGCCGTGGCCGGCATCCCGGAGATCGGGGCGGGTGATGATCTGCCGGCGGCGATCGGGCAGGCCCTCTCCGACATGGGTAGCGAGCTGATGCCGCGCGACATCGTGATCGTTGCGCAGAAGATCGTCTCCAAGAGCGAAGCGCGGATGTTTGCGCTCGACGCCTTCGTGCCGTCGCCCCGCGCCCTCGAAATTGCGGCCGAGATCGGCAAGGACGCACGCAAGGTCGAGGCGATCCTCTCGGAATCCTCCGACATCATCCGCGCCCGGCGGCAGGAGCCGGACGGGCTTCTGATCACCCGCCACCGTCAGGGCTGGATCTGCGCCAATGCCGGCATCGACCAGTCGAATCTGGGCGAGGGCAGGGACGACATGCTGCTGCTTCTCCCCGAGGATCCCGATGCGAGCGCCGCCCGCCTCCGGGCCGGGCTTGAGGAGCGCTATGGCGTGCAGATCGGCGTCGTCATCACCGACACCTTCGGCAGGCCATGGCGTCACGGTCTGGTCAATGTCGCCATCGGCGTGGCCGGCGTGCCCGCCGTCGTCGACTGGACGGTGCGCGCCGACGCCTATGGGCGCGGCCTCAAGGCGACCTTGCCGGCCTTTGCCGATGAACTGGCCGCCGCATCCGGCCTGCTCATGCAGAAGGATGCCGGCCTTCCCGTGGTGATCATACGCGGCCTGCCGTGGAGCGACACGCCCTCGGCCAGCGCCGGCGACTTTCTTCGACCGCTTTCACAGGAGCTGTTTCTATGACCATTGCAATTCTCGGAGGAACCGGCCCGCAAGGGCAGGGGCTGGCACTCAGGTTCGCGCGCAGCGGCGTGGCCGTGGCGCTGGGTTCGCGCGATGCCGAACGAGCGCACGCCATCGCCGAAGACCTCAACGCGAAACTGACCGAGGCAGGCGGATCTTTCACGGCCATTACCGGCGCGGACAACATCAACGCCGCGCAGTCTGCCGAGCGCATGGTAATGCTGGCCGTGCCCTTCGCCGCGCACGAGGCCACGCTGGAGGAAGTGCGCGCAGCACTCGACGGCAAGATCCTCGTCGATGTCGTGGTGCCGCTGGAGCAGGGCAATCCGCGCGGCTACGGCCCGCCCCCCGAAGGCTCGGCCACCGAGGCAGCCCAGAAGCTGCTGGGCGAGGGGGTCAAGGTCGTGGGCGCTCTGCACAACGTCTCCGCGCACTCGCTGAACGACCTGCCGACGCCGATCAATTGCGACGTCTTCGTCTGCGGCGACGATCTCGCTGCGAAGGAAGAAGTGCAGGCGCTGATCGAGGGCATTGGCGTTCAGACTTACGATGCCGGCCCCGCCAAAAGCGCGCGCTGCGTCGAGGCCATCACGCCTTTGCTGATCCGCCTCAACATCTCGAAGAAGGTTCCCTTCTCCCATGCGGGTGTCCGCATCTGGGCGCCCGGACACTGACGGGCGCGCCACCCAACACCAAGGGGTCTGAAGCGCGGCACCCGATCAAGTCCGCGTCGTTATAAAATGGAGGAAAACAATGGAATTCGGAATTACGTTCAAAGGCTTCGTCGAGCCCGACCGCGCCCGCTATCTGGTGCGTGCCGCCGAATATGCGGGCTTCAGCCATTGCTGGTTCTATGACTCGCATATTCTGTGGCGTGAATGCTATCCCGCCATCGCCATGTGCATGGAGCACACGACGAAGATGCATTTCGGCCCGCTCGTCACCAATCCGGACGTGCGCGACTGGTCGGTCGCCGGCTCGCTGTTCGCCTCGCTGAACAAGCAGAGCAACGGCCGCTTCGAGATTGCGGTCGGCCGCGGCGATTCCTCGCGCCGCGTGATGGGCAAGAAGCCTGCTCCGCTGTCGCGCGTCACCGAATTCGTGCAGAAGATGAAGGCCATGGTGCGCGGTGAGGAAGTCACCTATCCGGAGTGCCCGGAGCCGGTGAAATTCCCCTGGGCCGTCGGCCACGACATGGCTGCCTGGATCGGCGCCTATGGCCCGCTGGCGCTGAAGGCCGCCGGTGAAGCCGCTGACGGCGTGGTGCTCCAGATCGGCGATCCGAGCCTGTGCAAATGGTTCACCGACCAGTGCATCGAGGCCGGCAAGGCAGCCGGGCGCGACATGTCCAAATTCCGCTCCATGGCCGCTGCTCCCGCCTATTTCGGCACCAAAGAAAAAGCCATCGAGGCGACCAAATGGTTCCCGGCCATGGTCGGCAACCACGTCGCCGACATCGTCGAGAAATACGGCGCCGATTCCGACCTCGTGCCGAAAAGCCTCACCAGCTACATCGAGAAGCGCCGCGGCTACGACTATTCCAAGCACGGCCAGAGCGACAATCCCTATCTCGACTTCATCACGCCCGACATCGTCGAGAGCTTCTGCGTGCTCGGCGAGCCGGAGGACCACATCGCCAAGATCCGGGAACTGGAGGCGGCAGGCGTCACGCAGTTCAACATCTATCTCGACAGCGGCGAGGAAGAGGAAATCATCGCGCGCTACGGCCGCGAGGTTATTCCCGCCTTTGCGAACAACTGATCTGGCCGGAAACAAGCCATGATCTGGTGCAGGCGACCGAAACCGGCCGCCTGCATCATGTCGACAAAAACCGACCAGCACTCCGAAATGCATCGAAAGGAACATGTCATGTCCACCTCCGGCGAGAACCTTCGCATTGATCCGGACCGTTTGTGGGATTCGCTGATGGAGATGGCGAAGGTTGGTCCCGGCATTGCGGGCGGCAACA
>NZ_JACHEU010000008.1 GCF_014201615.1 Aquamicrobium lusatiense
GCGAGATCATGACCATGCCCGGCCTCCCCTCCAAGCCATCATCCGAGAACATCTATCTCAACGAAAATGGCGATATCGAAGGGCTAAGCTGAGAGCAGGCAAGCAGGAAACGGCACGGAGGATTCGCCTGCCAGTAAAATAAATTGCATAAGAGTATTGCATCGTCAGAGCAATGTGGTTCAATGCTCGGAAGCGGCGGAGACCGCTGCCGAGGGACTGCCGGACAGTTGGGAAAACCCGCAACGGCATCAGAATGTGGAGGAATCGAATGACGGCATCTTGGCGCTTTTCTACTGTGGCCGACCGGCACCGGGCTCTCGGCTCGCAGCTTGAGGACTGGAGCGGCATGGGCACCGCCTGGAGTTATGATGGCGACCCTGATGCCGAGTATACGGCAATCCGCACCAAAGCCGGCATCATGGACGTTTCCGGCCTCAAGAAGGTACACATCACCGGTGCCCACGCCGCTCATGTGATCGACCTCGCAACTACGCGAAACGTCGAGAAAATCCAGCCAGGCCGATCCGTCTATGCCTGCATGCTCAACGATGCCGGCAAGTTCACCGACGATTGCGTGATCTACCGTCTGGCGCCGAATTCCTGGATGGTGGTGCATGGCGCGGGAACGGGCCATGAGGAGTTGACGCGCGCCTCCATCGGTCGTGACGTGTCCGTGCGCTTCGACGACAATCTGCACAATCTTTCATTGCAGGGGCCTGTCGCGGTCGACTATCTGGCGAAGCACGTTCCGGGCATCCGCGACCTCAATTACTTCCATCATACGCAGACACAGCTGTTCGGCTTCCCGGTCATGATCTCGCGCACCGGCTATACCGGTGAACGTGGTTATGAAATCTTCTGTCGCGGGCAGGATGCTCCGGCGATCTGGGACCGCATCGTGGAGGAAGGCAAGGAAATGGGGATCATCCCCTGCCGCTTCACCACGCTCGACATGCTGCGCGTGGAAAGCTACCTGCTCTTCTATCCCTACGACAATTCGCAGAAATATCCGTTCGAGAACGAAGGCCCCGGCGATACGCTGTGGGAGCTTGGCCTCGACTTCACCGTCAGCCCCGGCAAGACCGGCTTCCGCGGTGCGGAGGAGCACTACCGGCTGAAGGGCAAGGAGCGTTTCAAGATCTTCGGGCTTGAGGTCGCCAGCGACAAGGCTGCGGACGAAGGGGCGGGAATCTACCGCAACGGCAAGAAGGTCGGCGTTGTCACCTGCGCCATGTATTCGCCGCTGGTGAAGAAATCCATGGCGATCGCGCGCCTCGATGTGGACTGCGCCGTTGCCGGGACCGATCTTGAGGTTCACAATGCTTCCGGCACAGTGAAGGCGCAGGCTCAGCCCCTGCCGTTCGATGATCCGAAGAAGCTGAAGCGGACCGCGAAGGGATAGGACGTTGGACAGCGTACCGGTCATGACTCTTCTCAGTCGCCCGGTCTACGGAAAACTTTCAGCGCAGGCCGGAACACATCATCTCTTCATTGCGGACTCCGAAGGTGCGTCCGCAATCCTCGACATGGCGAAGCAGGCGAGCCCGGATTTTTTCGCCTCCGCCGAAATCATGTACATACCCGGCGCCGCCGGAGACAAATATGTGGCCGGCCTGGAGGCACTGGTTCCGGGCCGTCTCTATCGCGGGCCGTCTGTCGCGGCGGCCACGCAGCGCCTTCGGCACATCTTAGAAAATGCCCATATGGGCCTCAGGCTCTACCTGACCGGGACTGAAAGCCTGATCGGGCAGGTCAGCCGGATTGCAGCCGAGGCCGGGATCGAGCACAGCTCGATCCAGACGGAGTTGCGCGGCTCCATGGCGCGCCGCGTGCAATGCGTTCATTGCAAGGGCATCACCGAGAACGTGACCACCCAGCCGGTCAGATGTTCTCACTGTGACCTGCTCCTGCTCGTGCGCGATCACTATTCACGACGCCTCGCCGCCTTTCAGGGCGTGTGCATCAATGCGGAGGACCCGAGCGAGATCCCACCGGCAGAGGAGGTGTTCCGTTGAAAGCAGGTGCCAACAGGATAGAAGCCGTGGTGACGGATATCGTCACCGTCAACGAACTGGTGAAGCGCTTCCATTTCCGGCGGACTGATGGCGGCATTCTGCCGACATTTTCCGGGGGAGCCCATATCGTCGTCGAAATGCGGGACGAGGAGCGTACCCGGCTCAACCCCTACTCGCTGATGAGTTCGCCGCTCGACACACGCGACTATACGATCAGCGTGCGGCGCGATGATGCCGGACGCGGGGGCTCGCTGTTCATGCACAGCCGGGTCGAAGCCGGCCAGCGCATGGTCATCAGCAGCCCTGTCAACCTGTTCTCGCTTGACCTGCGGGCGCGCAAGCATCTCATGATCGCCGGCGGCATCGGCATCACGCCGTTTCTGGCGCAGACGGCACAGCTTGCGGCCGAAGGCGGGAATTTCGAGCTGCACTATTGCTTCCGCAACGACGGGGTCGGCAGCTACGCCGATTTCCTGCGCCAACGCTATGACCGGAAGGTGAACCTCTACCGCAGCGATCTGCAGGAAACCTTCGAGCTGGAGCGGGTTCTGGCCACCCAGCCGCTGGGCACGCATCTTTATGTGTGCGGACCGGAAGGGATGATCGACTGGGTGCGAGCCACGGCAGCGGGGCTGGGATGGCCCATGGAGACGGTGCATTACGAGCATTTCGCTGCACCGCAGCCCGGCAAGCCGTTCGATGTCACGCTGGCGCTCAGCGGCATCGACATTCGTGTCGGGGAGCACGAAAGCCTGCTGGAAGCGATCGAGGCTGCCGGCATCGATCCACCTTATCTGTGCCGGGGCGGTGTCTGCGGCCAGTGCGAGACCAATGTGATTTCGCATGACGGCAAGTTCCTGCACAACGATCACTGGCTGAGCGAGGAAGACCGCCGCTCGGGCTGCAAGATCATGCCGTGCGTGTCACGTTTCGAAGGCAGGTCGCTCGTTCTCGAACGGTAGGCGACATACCCGCAGGAGGAGACCATGGGTATTAACTTCAGACAGGAAACCTTTCGCAACGATTTTTCTTTCAAGAACAGCCCTGAACAGATCAGGCGTTTTCCGTTCCCCTTCCACGAGGACGGTTACATGTATTCGGTCAATATCGAGCCGCATGTGCCGGGCCCGAAAAACACGGTGTTCGAGCATCTCTTCGATGTCGACGAACACTATATTTCCGAGATGCGGGACCGTGCCATGGTGCTGGCGGAAGATCCGCTGCGCTGTCAGTCCCTGCCCTACATGACCCTCGCCGGATGGGACACGCTCGAACTTCTCATGACCGAGAAGGCAAAGAGCTATCCCGATCTCTTCTCGCTGACCCGGGATGGCGACAAGTGGCACTGGATCAACCGGCCCCTCGGCATCGATGACCGCTTCACCTTCGGCGATACATCCACCCTGCCCTACGGTCCGCTGGAATACATAACGCGGCAGAGCCAGGGTGACTTTGCCGTGCTCGACCAGCGTGACGGCAATCTGTGGATGGATGCCGGCATGGTGACGACGCAGGCCGACTGGTCGCTCGATTTCGACATCGGCATGAATTTCTTCGAATGGCATGCGCCGGTTCCGCTTGCGCATGAAATGGGCGTCTTCAACCGGGCGCTGAAATTCCTGATGGCCATCCAGCAGGGCCAGCCCGCGCGCCGCTTCAACTGGACGATGACCATCAATCCGCGGCTCGATACCAGCCCGGAGAACTATCACAAATGGGGCACCGATCGCACCACCGTTACCCCGGACAATGTCGGGCACAAGGTCCATCTGCGCGTCGAGGTGCAGATGTTCTTCCGCCTGCCACGCTCCAATGCGCTCCTGTTCCCGATCCGCTGCTATCTCATCAAGATGGAGGAGCTGGTCAGCTCGCCGAAATGGGCGCGCCGTTTCCACCGCGTGCTGCGCGACCTGCCTGACGAGCTGGCTGAATACAAAGGTCTCGTGCGCTATCGCCCGACGACCGTGGAATGGCTGTCGAAATATGACGACGGGCAGCCGACCTCTCCGGGTTTCGGTCCCGACTGACGGCTAGGGCGAGCGGAACACCGCTGGCGGGATCGCAACGCATTCCGGCACATGGTCTGTGCCGGATTGATGCCTGATGTCTCGCCTGCAGCGCCGAAAGGAGTTGCATCGATGCACGACGCGACAGCGAAACTGCACACGCTCTACAGGGAGCTTGGCGAGGAAGAGGGTGTGCGGGCCCTCGTGGAAACCTTCTACGACATCATCGAGCAGGATGAGGACGCCCGGGAACTGCACCTTTTGCATCTGAGGGGACACGGGGTGTCCCACTCCCGCGAAGAGCAGTTCAATTATCTTTCCGGCTTCTTCGGAGGGCCGAGTCGCTATGTGCAGAAGCACGGGCATTCGCGCCTGAAGGAAATTCACGAGCATGTGCCGATCGGCCCGGACATGCGCGACCTGTGGCTGCGCTGCATGGAGCGGGCAATCGACAAGGTGGGGATCGGTGGCGAGCTGAAAGTCCGGCTCATGATCCACTTCGAACGTGCAGCAGAGACGTCGCGAAACATGGACTGATTGTTTTGCAGGCCGGCAGGCGGTTCGGGGCTCCCCATAGCCGGACAATGCTTGTGGACAGGGTCTCAGTCGAAGCCTGCCTCTGGGCCTGCCGCGATTTCGGAGATCAGGTTTCGCAGCCAGCGGTTCGCGGGGTCGGGATCGGCATTCTCATGCCAGTACAGATAGACCGCGACAGGCGGGACCGCGACCGGAAACGGCACGATGCGGGTTGGCAGGCCGCGATTGACGATCCGCGCATAGCGCTCTGGCATGGTCAGCAACAGGTCCGTTTCGGCGACCAGCATCGAAGCCGCGAAATATTGCTGGCAGCGCAGGGCTATCCGGCGCTGGTGACCGATGCGGGCGAGCTCGACATCCTCAAGGCTCATGCCCCGACGCCGCGACGACACCAAGATGTGCTCCTGCCCGAGATAGGCGGGCAGATCGGGTTCATCCGCCAGAACGGGATGATCCTTGCGGCCCACCACGACCAGACTGTCATGGATGATGGCGGTGCGATGGACCCTGTCGGAAACGCGCGCCAGCATCTCGACCGCCAGATCCAGTTCCCCCTTGGCAAGGCTCGTCTCCAGATCGCTGCGATCCACCCGCACCGAGGAAATGCTGACACCCGGCGCTTCGCTGGCGATCCTGCGCATCAGCGGTTGCAACAGGTGCGCCTCCAGAACGTCGCGGCAACCGATGGTGAAGGTGCGCTGCGTTGCCCCCGGATCGAAGGAGCGAGCCGCCTGCACGCTTCCGCTCAGCGTCCGTACGGACTGGCGGATGGGCGCGATGACGGATTGGGTCAGCGCCGTCGGCACCATTGTGTTGCCCTGCCTGATGAAAAGCGGGTCATCGAAGGTCAGCCGAAGCCGGCGCAGGGCATGGCTGATCGCCGGCTGGGTGAGGTTCAGACGCGCTGCGGCCCTGGTGATGCTGCCCTCGGAATAGATGGCTTCGAGGATGACGAACAGGTTGAGATCGAGGCGGCTCATATGCACCATATTCATGAAAGCGGATAAAGAACAATCATTTGATTTATTGGCTCACGTTGACGCACAGTTTGCAAGGCTGGTTCTGGCCGAGCGGATCGTGGAGGGTGAGCGCGTCATGGATTTTGGTTTTTCCGACAAGGCGAAAGGCTATATCGAGCGCCTGACAGCGTTCATGGACAAGCATGTGCTGCCGTCCGAGGGCGAATATTATCGCACCCTGACGACCGGCGCGCAGCCTTGGAACGTTCCGCCGGTCATGCAGGATCTGAAGGATCGGGCGAAGGCAGAGGGTCTGTGGAACCTTTTCATGCCGGAACCCGAATATGGGCCGGGCCTTTCCAATGCCGAATATGCGCCGCTGGCTGAAATCACCGGCCGCGTCCCGTTCGCGCCGGAGATTTTCAACTGTAATGCGCCCGATACCGGCAATATGGAGGTGCTGGCCAAATACGGGTCGCCGATGCAGAAGGAGCGCTGGCTGAAGCCGCTTCTCGATGGTTCGATCCGTTCCGCCTTCTGCATGACGGAGCCGGACGTCGCCTCTTCCGACGCCACCAACATGGAGGCGACCGCGATCGTGAAGGGCGACCGCATCGTGCTCAACGGCCGCAAATGGTGGAGCACCGGCATTGGCCATCCGGACTGCCGCATTCTGATCTTCATGGGCCTGACCGATCCGGAAGCGCCGCGCCATGCGCGGCACTCGATGGTTCTGGTGCCGGTTGACACGCAAGGCGTGGAGATCGGCCGCATGCTGCCGGTTTTCGGTACGCTCGACGAGCCATATGGCCACGGCGAAGTCAGCTTCACCGATGTCGAGGTGCCGCTGGAAAACGTCATCGCCGGCCCCGGCAAGGGGTTCGAGATCGCGCAGGGCCGGCTTGGGCCGGGGCGCATCCACCATTGCATGCGCGCCATCGGGGCTGCCGAACATGCGCTTGAGCTGCTGTGCAGGCGGGCGCTGACACGCACCGCCTTCGGCAAGCCGTTGTCGTCTCTGGGCGGCAATGTCGATGTCATCGCCAACGCCCGCATCGCCATCGAACAGGCCCGCCTGCTCACCCTCAAGGCCGCCTGGCTCATGGATACGGTGGGCGTAAAAGGTGCGATGAGCGAGATTTCGCAGATCAAGGTCGTGGCCCCTGCCGTGGCGCAGTCCGTGGTTGATGCCGCGATCCAGATCCATGGAGCGGCCGGCGTGTGCGACGACTACGGCCTGACCGGGTTGTTCGCCTATGCCCGTGCGCTGCGCATTGCCGATGGACCCGACGAGGTGCATCGCGCCCTTATCGCCAAGCTCGAACTTAAGGCACAGGCAGCTGCTGCCGGCATCGAGATCGGCAAGGGGCGGTGACGATGAGCGATGCTTCACAAAAAACCAGCGATGCGCTGCTCGACAAGGCGGGGCGCGTGCGTGAAGGCGAGGAACTGGACGTCGCCCGCATCGATGCCTTTCTCAAAGGCACTGCGGCTGGTGCCGGGCTGAGTGGCGAACCGCTGGTCAGGCAGTTTGCCGGTGGGGCGTCCAACCTGACCTATCTGCTGAGCTATCCTGAGCGCGACCTGATCCTGCGCCGCCCCCCTTTCGGGCACAAGGCTAGGAGCGCGCATGACATGCTGCGCGAGGCGCGCGTCATGCAGGCGCTGCGCCCGGTCTACCCTTATGTGCCGGAAGTGCTGGCGATCTGTGACGATCATGAGGTGATGGGCTGCGATTTCTTCGTGATGGAGCGCATCTGCGGCATCATTCCCCGGCAGGACCTGCCGGCTGGCCTGTCGCTTTCCCCGGATGAGACGCGCCGCCTGTGCCTTTCGGTGGTGGATCGCCTGATCGAGTTGCACAGCATCGATCCGTCAGCTTCCGGGTTGGAAAGCCTCGGACGCGGCGAAGGTTATGTACGACGCCAGATCGAGGGCTGGAGCGATCGCTATCGCAAGGTGCGTACGCCGGATTCAGCGGATTTTGAAACGGTGATGCAGTGGCTGGCCGCCAACATGCCGGCGGGCGAGACGGCGATCCGGGTCGTGCACAATGATTTCCGCTTCGACAATGTCGTGCTCGATCAGCATGAGCCCTCGAAAGTCATCGGCGTTCTGGACTGGGAGATGGCGACGCTTGGCGATCCGCTGATGGATCTCGGCAACAGCCTTGCCTACTGGGTGCAGGCGGATGACGATCCCACCTTTCTGGCGCTGCGCCGCCAGCCAACGCATCTGCCGGGCATGCTGACACGTGCCGAGGTTATCGCCTATTACAGCGAACGCACGGGACTTCGCGCGCAGGACATGCGCTTCTATCTCGTCTATGGCCTGTTTCGGCTCGCTGTGATCGTCCAGCAGATCTATTATCGCTATGCGCAGGGACAGACGAAGAACGAGCAGTTCGCCGGATTCGGCAAGGTTGCCCGCTATCTGGAAAAGCGCTGCCTCGCGGCTTTGGCGGCTGACGGGCCTGTCGGATGAACGCTGGCCGCGTCATCCTCGTGCGGCACGGACAGGCGAGCTTCGGGTCGAAGAATTACGACCGGCTCTCTCCTGTCGGGGTTCGCCAGTCGCAGCTTCTGGGCCAATGGTGGGCGCGGTATGGGCAGCCACCGGGTACGGTGGTCTGCGGCACCCTTGAGCGTCACCGCGAAACGGCGCGTGCCTGTCTGGAGGCATGGGGGCTCGCCAGCCTGCCATTGCAGGAGGATGCGGCGCTCAATGAGTTCGATCATCATGACGTGCTCACCCGTTATGCGCCCAATCTCGCAGATCCGGAGGAACTGGCAAATCTGCTGGCCGGCAGGGTGGACGCGCACAGGGTTTTCCAGAGACTGTTCGCGGATGCCGTGACGGCATGGATCAATGACGAACAGACGGGCCTCTACAAGGAAAGCTGGCAGGCTTTCAATGCGCGGTGCGCCGATGTTTTGACCCGGATCGCAAACCGTTGTGACGCGGATGGTTCGGTGATCGTGTTCACCTCCGGCGGACCGATCGGCTCGGCCCTCCAGTCTGCACTCGCCATACCAGACAGCAAGGTTCTCGACATCTACTGGGCCATTCGCAATGCGAGCATTACCACAATGGAAAGCCGCCGCGGACGTCTGACCGCGTCTGCCTTCAATGTCATTTCACATCTGGAAGCGGTCAACGACGCTTCCCTTATCACCTATCGCTGAGCGCAAGCAGGGAGGACTGGCATGGCACAGAACAACACATTCGATCTCGACGGAAAGATCGCGCTGGTAACGGGCGCCAGCCGCGGCATCGGTGCTGCCGCTGCCGGCATCCTTGCGGCGCATGGCGCGCATGTCATCCTTTCAAGCCGCAAGGAAGGGGCCTGCGAGGAAGTGGCCGAAGCGATCCGGGCGAATGGTGGCAAGGCAAGCGCCCTCGCCTGCCATATCGGTGAGATGGACGACATCACGGCAGCCTTCGAGGCGATCGAACAAGAGCATGGCCGCCTCGACATCCTCGTCAACAACGCCGCGACCAATCCCTATTTCGGGCCGATCGTCGACACCGATTTGGGAGCCTTCCAGAAGACCGTGGACGTCAATATCCGCGGCTATTTCTTCATGTGCGCTCTGGGTGCGAAGCTGATGGCGAAGAATGGCGGCGGGTCGATCATCAACGTCGCCTCGGTCAATGGGGCCATTCCCGCCGCCATGCAGGGAATCTATTCCATCACCAAGGCCGCGGTTTTGTCGATGACCAAGGCTTTCGCCAAGGAGTGCGCGCCGCAGGGCGTGCGGGTCAACGCCATACTGCCGGGCGCGACCGATACGAAGTTCGCCGCCGCTCTCGTTCAGAACCCGGCCATACTCAAGATGGCCCTTCAGCATATTCCGATGAACCGGGTGGCGCAGCCGGAAGAGATCGTCGGCGCGATCCTCTATCTGGCCTCTCCTGCTGCCAGCTACACCACCGGCGCGGAAATCAATGTCGACGGCGGCTATCTGACGGTTTGACTTGGCTTTGGAATATAGCGGGTGACGGCCGCGGAGTTTGCATCCGTCGTCATCTGCACAGCATGAGCTGATCTAAAAAAACACCGGCGACGCATTCGGGAGTGAAACTCCGAATGCGTCGCCGGTCTTTTATTCAGATCAGAAGAAGGCCTGAAGGCCGGTCTGCGCGCGTCCAAGGATGAGGGCGTGAACGTCATGTGCGCCCTCATAGGTGTTGACCGTCTCAAGGTTCTGCGCGTGGCGCATCACGTGGTAGCCGATCTGGATGCCGTTGCCGCCATGCATGTCGCGGGCAAGGCGGGCGATGTCGAGCGCCTTGCCGCAATTGTTGCGCTTGACGATGGAGATCATCTCCGGCGTGAAGCGGTGCTCGTCCATCAGCCGGCCGACCCGCAGCGAAGCCTGAAGGCCGAGCGCGATCTCGGTCTGCATGTCGGCGAGCTTCTTCTGATAGAGCTGCATGCCGGCCAGCGGCTTGCCGAACTGCTTGCGGTCGAGCCCGTACTGGCGCGCCCGGTGCCAGCAATCTTCCGCCGCACCCATCACGCCCCAGGAGATGCCGTAGCGCGCCCGGTTGAGGCAGCCAAACGGACCCTTCAGGCCGGAGACGTTGGGCAGCAGCGCGTCGTCGCCGACTTCCACGCCTTCCATGACGATCTCGCCGGTGATCGAGGCGCGCAGCGAAAGCTTGCCGCCGATCTTCGGTGCCGAAAGGCCCTTCAGTCCCTTGTCCAGCACGAAGCCGCGGATGACGTCCTTGCTGTCGTCGCCCTTCACCTTGGCCCACACCACGAACACATCGGCGATCGGCGCGTTCGAGATCCACATCTTGGAACCGGAAATGCGCCAGCCGCCGTCGATCTTCTCAGCGCGTGTCTTCATGCCGCCCGGATCGGAACCGGCATCGGGCTCAGTCAGGCCGAAGCAGCCGATCCATTCGCCTGAAGCCAGCTTCGGCAGGTATTTTTTGCGCTGCTCTTCGGAGCCGTATGCGTCGATCGGGAACATGACCAGCGACGACTGCACGCTCATCATCGAGCGATAGCCGGAATCGATGCGCTCGACCTCACGTGCGATCAGGCCGTAGGTGACATAGTTGGCGCCTAGCCCGCCATATTCCTCCGGCACGGTGACGCCAAGCAGGCCCGCCTCGCCCATCTCGCGGAAGATCGCGGGATCGGTGGTTTCGTCCATATAGGCTGCCTCGATGCGCGGGGCGAGCTTGTCGGCGGCGAAGGCCGCCGCCCCGTCGCGCACCAGACGCTCCTCTTCCGTCAGCTGATCTTCAAGAAGAAACGGATCGTCCCAGACGAAGGCCGACTTGCTCATATGAACTCCCGATTTTTGCATGGATTCGATTGTGGCGAAGACATTCGCTTTGCGCGGACAAGGATGCAAGCCATATTTACTCACCTTGCTTTGTCTTTTATGCAAAGCAGATGAGCAATCTGCAGCGCCGCCTCATACCCTCGACCTCTTCGCTGACGGCGTTCGATGCGGTGGCGAGGCTGGGCAGTTTTTCGGCCGCCGCCGAGGCGCTGAACCTGACGCCAGGCGCCATCAGCCGCCAGATCAGTGCGCTGGAAAGCCAGCTTGGCGCGGTGCTTTTCGTCCGCAACAACAAGGGCGTGTCGCTGACCCCTGGTGGTGAGCGCTACGCAAAGGGCGTTGCCGAAATCATCGAGCGCCTGCGTGTGCTCTCGCTGGAGGTGATGGCTCACACGCCGTCCAGCGCGCTCAGACTGGCGATCCCGCCCACATTCGGCACAAGGTGGCTGCTGCCGCGGATTCCGGATTACGTCAAAAGCCATCCGGAAATGACGCTCAGCTTCTCCACCCGCATCGGCCGCTTCGATTTCGACAAGGAACAGTTGGACGCCGCCATTCATGTGGGCACGGGCGACTGGCCGGGATGCGATTGCCAGCTTCTGCTGAAGGAAGAAGTCGTTCCGGTCTGCAGTCCCGACTTCCTGAAGCGCAACCAGATCAGAGACCCGGCCAGCCTGTTGCAGGTGCCGCTTCTGGAAATGGCGTCGCGGCCGCATGCGTGGAAATTGTGGTTTTTACATTTTGGCATAGCCGACGATTACCGCGAAGGCATGCGGTTCGAGCAGTTCATGAATGTCTCGCAGGCCTGCCGGGCCGGGCTCGGCGTGGCGCTGATGCCGGCCTTTCTCATCGCCAGCGAGCTTTCGGGCGGTCAGCTCGTCAAGGCGCTTGATCTTCCGGTCGAAAGCGCCAGCGCCTATTACTTCGTCTCGCCTTACGACAAGGCTGCCGAGCCCGGTGTGCAGGCGTTTCGTGCATGGCTTACGGGGCAGATTTCCCTCTTTCTGAAACAGGCAAGATAGACCTTCGTCGAAGTTCAGCACTCGTCCTGATGCTGGAAGAACAGATATCGACTGCCTGTTTTTGTTCTTCTCCCCCTTGGTCAACAGAAACGGCTGTCGTGGGGTATTGTCTTTACCAGTGATAACATGATTGAATTTCGCAAATCGTGTCCGATACATTCTGGCTGATGTCATTCTGTAGCGGCTTTTGAAGCAAAAGCGTGTCATGAAGGGGAAAATCATATGGCCATGGCAAGATTGAATATGCGCTTCCGCCCGCTGCTTGCAGGCGCGGCTCTCTCGCTGCTGCTCGTTTCCGGCGGTGCCGTTCCTGCGTTCGCGGCTACACCCGCCGATACGCTGGTTCAGGCATGGGCGTTCGATGACACCATCACGCTCGATCCGGCCGAATCTTTCGAGCTGAGCCCGGCCGAATTCATCGGCAACACCTATGACATGCTGGTGCGTCTCGATATCGACGACACCACCAAGGTGAAGCCCGGCATCGCCGAGAGCTGGGAAATTTCCGACGACGGCCTCACCTACACCTTCAAGCTGAAGCCGGGCATCAAGTTCGCCTCCGGCAATCCGATCACCGCCGAGGATGTGGCATGGTCGTTCGAGCGCGTGGTGAAGCTGGACAAGAGCCCGGCCTTTATCCTGACCCAGTTCGGTCTGACGGCTGACAATGTCAGTGAAACTGCCAAGGCAGTCGACGACACCACTTTTGTCTTCACCGTCGACAAGCCATACGCACCGAGCTTCGTGCTCAACTGCCTGACCGCGACGGTGGGAGCAGTGCTCGACAAGAAGCTGGTGATGGAGCACGCCGAGGCAAAGACGCCGAGCGACGATTACAAATACGACACCGATTTCGGCTATGGCTGGCTGAAGACCAATTATGCCGGTTCCGGTCCCTTCAAGATCCGCGACTGGCGCGCCAACGAGATCGTCGTCCTGGAGCGCAACGACAATTACTATGGCGAGAAGCCGGCGCTGAACCGCGTCATCTACCGCCATGTCAAGGAAAGCGCGACGCAGCGGCTCATGCTTGAAGCCGGCGACGTGGATGTCGCCCGCAACCTTGAGCCCGGCGATTATGACGCTGTTCAGAAAAACGCCGATCTGACCACGACGGACGCGCCGAAGGGCACCGTCTACTACATCAGCCTCAATCAGAAGAACGAGGCGCTGGCCAAGCCGGAAGTGCGCGAGGCGTTCAAGTACCTCGTCGACTACGACGCTATCGGCGCCACACTGATCAAGGGCATCGGCGAGATCCACCAGACCTATCAGGTCAAGGGTGTGCTCGGCGCACTCGATTCCAATCCCTACAAGCTCGACGTCGCCAAGGCGAAGGAGCTGCTGGAGAAAGCGGGTCTGAAGGACGGGCTCTCCGTCACCTTCGACGTGCGCAACACGCAGCCTGTGACCGGCATTGCCGAATCCTTCCAGCAGACGGCGGCGCAGGCGGGCGTGAAGATCGAGATCATTCCCGGTGACGGCAAGCAGACGCTGACCAAGTACCGTGCCCGCAACCATGATCTCTATATCGGTCAGTGGGGCATGGATTACTGGGATCCGAACACCAATGCCGATGCCTTCACCTCGAATCCCGACAACAGCGACGATGCAGCGGTGAAGTCGCTTGCGTGGCGCAATGCGTGGGACATTCCCGAGCTGACCGAGCAGGTCAAGGCCGCCCTTCTGGAGCGCGACAATGACAAGCGCGCCGAACTCTATCAGAAGCTGCAGCAGGAGGCGCTGGATTCGAGCCCGTTCGTCATGATCTACCAGCAGATCGAGGTCGCGGGCGTACGCAACAACGTGAAGGGCTACAGGCTCGGGCCGAGCTTCGATTCCAACCCGCTCGCCCCGGTCAGCAAGGACTGATCCGGCAGGACCGATCGGGTGAGCACAGCTGACACACCAGTGCCGGCAAGGCGCGCCAACCGGCGCGCCTGGGCCATATTCAGGGCGATCGCCAGTTTTCTGGTGATCGTTCTGACCACCTATCTCGGCCTGCTGGCGGTGACCTTCTTCATCGGCCGCGTGGTGCCGATCGATCCGGTCCTCGCCATCGTGGGCGATCGAGCGCCGGCGCATGTGATCGAGCGCGTGCGGCAGGAAATGGGCCTCAACCTGCCCTATTACCAGCAGTTCATCCTCTACGTGAAAGGCGTACTGCATGGCGATTTCGGCACCTCGGTGCTGACCACCAATCCGGTGATGACCGACATACGCCGCGTCTTTCCGGCAACTATGGAGCTGGCCACGGTCGGCACCATCATCGGGGCCGCCTTCGGCATTCCGCTGGGCGTGCTGGCGGCCGTCAGGCGCGGCAGCCTTGCCGACCAGCTTGTTCGCATCGTCGGCCTGATCGGCTATTCCGTGCCGATCTTCTGGCTCGGGCTGCTGGCATTGCTGGTGTTCTATGCAAAGCTGGGCTGGACGTCCGGTCCCGGCCGCATGGATGTGGTGTTTGAATATACGTTCACGCCGGTCACGGGCTTCTTCCTGATTGACGCAATCATCAATCGCGACTGGGCCGCTTTCCGCGATATCGTTTCCCACCTGATCCTGCCGGCTTCGTTGCTCGGCTATTTCTCCATGGCCTATATCAGCCGCATGACGCGCTCCTTCATGCTGAACGAGCTGCAACAGGAATATATCGTCGCCGCGCGCGCCAAGGGCCTGTCGGAAACGCGCATCATCTGGGGTCATGCGCTGCGGAATGCGGCGGTGCCGCTGGTGACGGTAATCGCGCTTTCCTATGCCGGCCTGCTTGAGGGATCGGTGCTGACCGAGACGGTCTTTGCGTGGCCGGGACTTGGCCTCTACATCACCAATTCGCTTCAGAACGCCGACATGAACGCCGTGCTTGGCGGCACCATCGTCATCGGCTCGGTGTTCATCGCCATCAACCTTCTGTCCGACGTGCTCTACCGCATGCTCGATCCCCGCACGAGGAGCTGACGAGGATGAGCGAAACGACGATGACCCGCCGCCAGTGGCTGCTCACCGACAGGCCGCAGTCACGCCTGCAGGCAAGGCTCGGTCGCGCCTATGTGACATGGCGGCGTTTTACGGCCAACAAGCTTGCAGTGCTCGGCATGCTGATCATTCTGGCGCTGGTTCTGGTGGCGATCTTTGCCCCCGCACTGGCGCCCCACTCGCCCTATGTCGGCGATCTTGCCGGCAAGCGCCTGTTGCCGCCGGGGCCGGAACACTGGCTCGGCACCGACGATCAGGGGCGCGACATTCTCTCGCGCCTGATCTACGGTTCGCGCCTGACCCTGCAGGTGGTGCTGCTGGTGGCGATCATAGCAGCACCCATCGGCCTTTTGGTCGGCACGGTCGCCGGCTATGCGGGTGGCTGGGTGGATGCGGTTCTGATGCGCATCACCGACATCTTCCTCGCCTTCCCGAAGCTGGTTCTGGCGCTGGCCTTCGTCGCTGCGCTCGGCCCGGGCATCGGCAACGCCATCATCGCCATCGCCATCACCTCATGGCCGCCCTATGCCCGTATCGCACGGGCGGAAACGCTGACGGTGCGCAATTCCGACTACATCTCGGCGGTGCGGCTGATGGGCGCCTCGCCATGGCGCATCGTGCTGCGTCACATCATGCCGCTTTGCATCTCCTCGCTGATCGTGCGCGTGACGCTCGACATGGCGGGCATCATCCTCACCGCTGCCGGGCTCGGTTTCCTCGGCCTCGGCGCGCAGCCGCCGCTGCCCGAGTGGGGCGCGATGATTGCGTCCGGCCGCCGTTTCATCCTCGATCAGTGGTGGGTGGCCGCCATGCCGGGCTTCGCCATCCTGATCGTCAGCCTCGGCTTCAACCTGCTGGGCGACGGATTGCGCGATGCGCTCGATCCAAAAGGAAGCGGCCAATGAGCGCGCTTCTTGAAGTCGATGATCTGCGCGTTTCCTTCCCCACCCGCACGGGCGTGGTGGAGGCGGTGCGAGGGGTATCGTTCACGCTCGGCCGCGAACGGCTGGGCATCGTGGGCGAATCCGGTTCCGGTAAGTCGCAGACCGGGCGCGCCGTCATGGGGCTGACGGCGGAACACGGCCAGATCAGTGCGAAGAAGCTGCAATTCAGTGGCATCGATCTCATCAATATCCCGAAAGCTGAACGGCGGGCGCTGCGCGGCAACCGCATTGCCATGATCCTGCAGGACCCGAAATATTCGCTGAACCCGGTGATGACCATCGGCCGCCAGATCGTCGAGACGCTCAAGACGCATGAGCGGATCGGGCGGGCGGCGGCGCGCAAGCGGGCGCTCGACATGCTGGCTGCCGTGCAGATCCGCGATCCCGAGCGCGTCTTCGATCTCTATCCGCATGAGGTGTCGGGCGGCATGGGTCAGCGCGCCATGATCGCCATGATGCTGGTGGCCGGTCCCGAACTGCTGATCGCCGACGAGCCGACTTCGGCGCTCGATGTCACGGTGCAGCTCGAAGTGCTGGGTATTCTCAATAGGCTGGTGGCCGATCGCGGCATGGGGCTGATCTTCATCTCGCATGATCTGAGGCTGGTGTCCTCCTTCTGCGACCGCGTGCTCGTCATGTATGCGGGGCGCATCGTGGAAGAGCTTGCCGCCGGACAACTGGCGCAGGCGAAGCACCCCTACACACAGGGCCTGCTCAACTGCATGCCGCGCATCGACAATGACCGCCATCCCCTGCCCGTTCTCGACCGCCGGCCGGAGTGGGCGCTATGACGGCGCCTGCTCTCCAAATCGAACGGCTGAGCGTCACCTTCGAGGATTTCGTGGCGCTGAAGGAGGTGAGCCTGACGGTGGCGCCCGGCGAATCCTTTGGACTGGTCGGGGAATCCGGCTCCGGCAAGTCGACGCTGTTGCGCGCCGTGGCGGGCCTTTCTCCCATCAGCGGCGGCACTATTCAGGTCAACGGCAAGACGCTCGACGGCAGGCGCAGCAAGGAATTCTACCGTCAGGTGCAGATGGTGTTTCAGGATCCTTATGGTTCCCTGCATCCGCGCCAGACGGTGGACCGGCTGTTGCTGGAGCCGCTGGCGATCCATGGCTTCGCCGATACCGAGCGCCGCATCGTGCGGGCGCTGGAAGAAGTGGGGCTGGGCTCCGGCTTCCGCTTCCGCTATTCGCACCAGCTTTCCGGCGGCCAGCGCCAGCGCGTGGCGATCGCGCGCGCCCTGATCCTCGAACCGTCGATCCTGCTGCTCGATGAGCCGACCTCGGCGCTCGATGCCTCGGTGCAGGCTGAGGTGCTGAACCTTCTGGAAGAGGTGCGCGCCGCACGCAAGCTCACATTTATCATGGTCAGCCATGACCTCGCCGTCGTTACCCATATGTGCGACCGGCTGATGGTGATGCAGAATGGACGCGAGGTGGAGCTTCTGGCCTCCGCCGATCTCGTCAGCCGCAATGTGAGCCAGGACTATACCCGCAACCTGCTTGTCGCCAGCGAGGGCTTCCAGCGCAGCGCCTGAGTGCCTGTTGGCGAGGATTGCCCTGTGCATGAAGCCGATGCCGGACAATAAAAACCCGCCGGATTGCCGGCGGGTTTTCTGTTTGGACGAGGGTCTTGCAGCCTTACTTCCTGAGCTTGTAGGCGATGACATAGTCGCCGCGGTCGTCGGAGTTGCGGGCTCCGCCGGCGCTGATCAGGACAAACTGCTCACCGGTCGTCGGTGACTTGTAGCTGATCGGGGTTGCCTGCGAACCGACCGGAAGCCGGCCTTTCCACAGTTCCTTGCCGGTCGAGCTGTCATAGGCGCGAAGATAGTAATCGAGCGTCGAGGCAAAGAACAGAACGCCGCCCTGCGTGACCATCGAACCGCCAATGGTGGGAAGCCCGACGGGAATGCCCAGCCCCAGCTTGAAGCCGAGAACCGAGGCATCCTTCACCGTGCCTGCGGGTACGCTCCAGGCGATCTTCTGTGTCTTGAGATCGATTGCCGTCATCGTACCGAAGGGCGGTTCCTGGCACGGAATGCCGAGCGGTGAATAGAAGCGGGTCTTTTCTTTCACATAGTAAGGTGTTCCCGCCATTGGCAGGCTGGTGCCGGCCGGCAGCACCTCGTCCTCCGACGTGCGCTCCCCGAGCTGGAGGCGCAGGCCCAGACGCAGGTCGTTGACGAAGATGGTGTGACCCGTCGGATCGACCGAGATACCACCCCAGTTGAATCCGCCCAGCGAGCCCGGAAGCAACAGCTGTTTTTCAAGCCCGGGCGGAACGAACAGGCCGTAATTGGTCATGCCCTTGAAGTCGATCCGGCACAGAAGCTGATCGAAGGGTGTTGCGCCCCACATATCCGCTTCAGTGAACAGTTCATTGCCGATTTGTGGCATGCCGACCGAGAAGGGCTGGGTGGGAGAATACTTCTCACCCTTGAGGTTGCCTGCGGGAACAGGGCGTTCCTCCACCTCGGTCAGTGGCTGGCCTGTCTTGCGATCGAGGACAAAGAACATGCCCTGCTTGGTGCCGAAGATGACGGCAGGCACGTCCTGACCGTCCTTGGGGAAGGTGGTCAGGGTCGGCTGCATGGGAATGTCGAAATCCCACAGGTCGTTATGCACGGTCTGGTAATGCCAGACAGGGCGGCCGTTGGAAGCATTGAGCGCCACGATCGATGCGGAATAGCGCTCGCGGTTCTCGTCGCGGTTGCCGCCCCACAGGTCGGGCGAGTTGTTGCCCATCGGCAGGAAGACGGTATCCGTCTGCGGATCGTAGGACATTGGCGCCCACACATTGGGAGAACCGCGTGTGTAGGGCATGTCGGGTGTTGGCGCGCCGGTAACTGCCGGGTTGCCGGAATCCCAGGCCCAGCGCAGTTCACCCGTTTTGACATCGAAGGCGCGGATGACGCCCGAGGGCACTTCCGTTGAAACGTTGTCGGAGACGAAGCCGCCGACGACAATGACATCACCGGCGAGTGTAGGCGCCGATGTCTGTTTGTAGTCGCCGGGACCTTCGCCCATGCCGTCATACAGGTTGACGCGACCGTTGGTGCCGAAATCGGAGCAGAACTCGCCCGTGTCGGCATTGATGGCGATCAGTTCCGTATCGACCGTATTGGTGAGGATGCGACGCGGGCAGACACCCGGATCGGTGTTTGCGACATAACCGAAACGCTTCTCCACACCCGCCTGCGCCCGGTTTGGCTCGGCGCCGGTGCCGTCATAATAGGCAATGCCACGGCAGCGTGCCCAGTTGCCAAGCTTGGAATCGATGATGGTCTTCCACTTTTCCTCGCCCGTGGTCGCATCCAGTGCGACCACGTTGTTCTTGGGCGTGCAGAAGAAAACGGTATTGCCGATCTGAAGCGGTGTGTTGAGATCTTCGCGGCCAAGACCGTTGGGGCTCTCGGGAATGTCGCCATGGCGATAGGTCCAGGCCACTTCGAGATTCTGCACATTGTCGCGGTTGATCTGGTCGAGCGCGACGAAACGCTCACCTTCGGCATTGCCGCCGTAGTTGTCCCAGTTCCTGTGCTCGGTTTCAGGCGTTACAGCCGCAGCTGCTGTCGGGGCTGGCGCGTTGTAGATTCCGCGATCCTTGTACGTGCCGGCGAACATGACAATGGCAGCTGCCGCAAGCACGCCGCCAATCGCTGCGTGGAGCCCGGTTTTGCCTTCGGCACCTGCATTGCGGCGCAGCGACGGGATTGCGAAGGCCAGAAGTGCACCAGCCACGAGGAAGATGAAAAGGCGGGTAAAGAGCGGCCAGAAATCGAGCCCCGCTTCCCAGAAGGACCATGCGAGCGTGGCCACGAAAATAATGGCGTAGAGCGGTCCGACATAGAGCTTGTTACGGAACAGGCCCCAGGCCAGCGCAAGAATCGCAAGTCCGCAGATCAGATAGTACCAGCTACCGCCGCGCGCGATGAGAATGCCTCCTCCAACAGCGAAGTAGAGGCCGGAAAGGGCAAACAGCACCCCCAGTATGATATGGGCCCATCGGCCCGTCGTCTCAGGTTTAGCATCGGAAGCCACGGTGTAGTCTCCTTGATCGCACGTGGAAGCGAGGTTGGCATTGTCCACACGGCCCCGGCGAGGGGCCGTCTACACAGAACTGGAGAGGGCTGATGCGCTTTAAGGCAAGCGGTCGTCCAGTCAGTTTCGTCCTTACATGGGAACTGCTGGGTGTCTGATAAGCGCCAGGTCCACGACTGGCGCAGGCACAGAACCTTGCGCAAATGCGAAACTTGCATTGGGCTATATTCCGACTTAGAGCACCGTTCAAGCCAACGCGTCATCGGAAACCGACGCAGGCCGATGCGCATGACGCAAATCGGCAAAGCCACATGGTCCGGGCATCCGGGAAAGGCTGGTGTTTATCATGATGGCGCATTTTACCGCCGTTCTTTCTGAAGAACTGGGTGCCGCTAGAAAATTTTTGACCAGCATCGACAAAGCAAAAATTCTTCTCGTTTTTCTTTTTTGTCTCGCATGCATTGTATGGTTCCTGCTGGGGGAAAAATATCCTGCAGCAACATTTGCATCTCCCTATGAGACCTTCGAAGCTCTTTACTGGATGCTGGCAGACAGACATAACGAATATATTGTGGGAATAGGCGAAACGCTCTCGGTTTTTTTTCGGGGCTTTCTTGGTGCCGTAGCGGCAGGGCTTTCGCTGACGCTGGTGATGGGGCTATCCCCTCTTCTCGGGCGCGCGCTGAATCCCCTGCTCGATCTGCTCGGTTCGGTGCCCAACATCGCGTTCATGCCAATGGTCGTGGCGCTCATGGGACTGGACCAGCCCGCCAAGGTGACGATCGTGTTTCTGGGCGCCGTGCTGCCCGTGGCAATCAATGGCCACGCCGCGCTGAGGCAGATCGATGGCGATTATGAAGAGGCCGCGCTTGATCTTGGCGCCACGCGGCTGCGTGCACTGCTCGCAGTGGTGTGGCCTCTTGCCCTTCCCCAAATGGTTGCCGGCATGCGCGTCGGTGCAGGCTATGCGCTGGCGGCCTGCGTGGTGGCTGAAATCTACACTGCAATGACCGGGCTTGGCGGGTTGCTGGTCGGTTATGGGAACTCCTTCAACATGCCGCGCTATTTCGTGATCGTCATCACGCTTGCCCTGATCGGCATCTTTACCACGGCTCTGCTGCGCTATGTCGAAACCTTTTTCGCGCGCCGGGCAGGCCTCATCAGTGAAAGAGAATGAAATGAAGACTGTGATTGCCTGCGCGCTGGCATGCGTGCTCATGACTGGTGTGGCAATGGCGGAACCATTTCGCATCATCGTCACAAGCAAGGAGGCCCCGCTGGTTCCGAACTCGGTGCTGCATCTGGCGCAAAGCGAAGGCTATTTCGAACGTGCAGGCGTAGATGTCGAACTGATACCGGTTGAACAGACGCCGATGGCGGTAACCGCATTGCGCACTGGTGGCGGAGAGATGGCCAACATCTCGGTGGACAGCCTGCTGGGGCTCTACACCGGTGGCGTCACGGATCTGAAAGCGGTTGGTTCGACCGACAAGGCCATTCCCTACATCATTGCCGGTCGGGCGGATTTGACCCTTGAAACCATGGCCGGCCGGAAATTCGGTGTCGGCCGTCCCAACAGTTTGGATCATACGCTGTCATGGACGGTTTTGCAGTATCTCGGCGCCAAACCGGACAAGATCGAGTTCGTGCCGCTGGGCCAGCCGAATGTGCGCGGTCGGGCACTGGCGCAGGGCCGGATCGATGCCACGACCATGTCGATCGGTGTATTCACGGTCATGCCTGATCGTAAGGACCTGAAGATACTGGTCGATGTTGATACATATTTCAGTGCGGCGCCTATCGTTTCCAAGGTGAATGTGGTGCCGCGGAGCGTCATCGCCGAACGTGCCGATGAGCTTGATGCGGTACTTGAGGCGCTGACCATGGCGGCCCGTGACTACGCGACGGATCCCGGCAAGTGGGTCGATGCCATGACGCGCGCCCGTCCGGATACAGGCCGCGATACGCTGGAGGAACTGGCGAAAATCTATGCCGGAAGCTGGACGGTGAATGGCGGGCTACAGCGCAAGGAGATGGATTTCACGCAGGTCTGGCTCTACCGCACGGAAAAATACGACAACAGGGACCTTGTCCTGCCGGGAGCATGGGGCGATTTTGCGCCTGTCGACAGGGTGTTGAAGAAGATCGGCATTTCGGACAAGGGCGATGCCGTCAGCCGTTAGAGCATCTTGCAGCCGGATGGAAACATCTGGCGTCGCATAAATGCGGCCAAAACAAAGAGACAGGGCATCTTTGCGATTCAGAGAAAAGCAGAAATGCTCCAACGTGCAGGCAGCACTTTCACGCCATTGAACTGCAGCCTTTGATCGTCATGCGCCAAAGGGGAGCCGGGCATGAGTCACGCGGCGTCCTTTTGATGTGCCGATCTCCTGTCACCACTCCAGAACGATCTTGCCGGCCTCTCCGGCGGCGGCATTGGCGAAGGCCCGTTCATAGTCTTCGGCCTTCATGCGGCTGGTGATCACCTTGCGCACGTCGAGACCGCTTTCCAGCATGGCGAGCATCTTGTGCCAGGTCTCGAACATTTCACGCCCATAGATGCCCTTCAGCGTGATCATCTTGAACACGACCTTGCCGAGATCGAACGAAAACGGTTTGGCCGGCACGCCCAGCAGTGCGATGCGCCCGCCCATCAGCGTGTGGTCGATCAGCTGCTCGAAGGCGGCCGGCGCGCCGCTCATCTCGAAGCCGATGTCAAAGCCCTCGCGCATGCCAAGCCTTGCCATGGCGTCGCGCAGTTCCTCCTTCGCCACATTGACGGGTGTCACGTCGGCGACCTTGCTGGCGAGTTCCAGCCGTGCCGGATTGACGTCGGTGATGACGACATGGCGCGCGCCGCAATGACGCGCGACGGCGGCGCCCATGATGCCGATCGGTCCCGCGCCGGTGATCAGCACGTCCTCGCCGGCCACGTCGAAGGAGAGTGCCGTATGCACGGCGTTGCCGAGCGGATCGAGAATGGCGCCGAGCTCATCGTCTATGGTGTCGGGCAGCGGCACGACATTGAAGGCCGGCACGCGCACGTAATCGGCGAACGCGCCGGGCAGGTTGACGCCGATGCCGCGCGTTTCGGGATCGAGATGATAGCGGCCGGCCCGGCTGGCGCGGCTGCGCATGCCGATGACATGGCCCTCGCCGGACACCCGCTGGCCGATCGTGAAGTCGCGGACGTGGGAACCGACCTCGACGATCTCGCCGGCATATTCATGGCCGGTCACCATGGGCACGGGCACGGTTTTTGCTGCCCACTCGTCCCAGTTGTAGATGTGGATGTCGGTGCCGCAGATGCCGGTTTTCTTGACCTTGATGAGAACGTCGTCGGGGCCGATTTCCGGTATCGGGCGCTCTTCCATCCAGATGCCGGGTTCCGCCTTGGCTTTGACCAGTGCGCGCATGAGCTGCTCCTGCGGGTCAGATGATGCCGAGCGTGCGCCCGGCATCCTTGAAAGCGTCGATGGCGAATGTGACGTCCTCATCCGTCAGCGCGGCCGACATCTGGGTGCGGATGCGCGCCCTGCCCTGCGGCACGACGGGATAGAAGAAGCCGGCGACGTAGACGCCGCGTTCATCGAGGGCGCCGGCCATGCGCTGCGCCAGCACGGCATCGCCGAGCATGACGGGAATGATCGGCGTTTCGCCGGGAAGAAGCGTGAAACCGGCCTCGGTAAGGCCTTGGCGGAAGCGCGCGGTGTGGCGAGCGAGGCGGGCGCGGAGGTCGTCGGCTTCGCGGGCGATTTCTATCGCCTTCAGCGACCCTGCGGCGACGGCCGGTGCAAGGCTGTTGGAAAACAGATAGGGCCGCGCCTGCTGGCGCAGAAGATCGATGATCGGCTGCGAAGCGGCGATGAAGCCGCCCATGGCGCCGCCCAGCGTTTTGCCGAAGGTGCCGGTGACGATGTCGACACGATCGCCTGCGCCCGTCAGAGCGGGCGTGCCGCGCCCCTGATCGCCCAGATGGCCGGTGGCATGGCAATCGTCCACGGCCACGATCGCGCCGAAGCGCTCGGCCAGATCGCAGATTTCCGGCAAGCGGGCGATGTGGCCGTCCATCGAGAACACGCCGTCGGTGACGATGAGCCTGAAGCGGGCGCCTTCCGCATCCGCCTGCCTGAGCTGCGCCTCCAGATCGTTCATGTCGCCCGGCGCATAACGGAAGCGCTTCGCCTTGCTCAGGCGCACCCCGTCGATGATGGAGGCGTGGTTCAGGCTGTCGGAAATGATGGCGTCCTCGGGACCGAGCAGCGGCTCGAACAGGGCGCCGTTGGCATCGAAGCAGGCGGCGAACAGAATGGCGTCGTCCTTGCCGAGATAGGCGGCGACGGCGTGTTCAAGCTCGCGGTGCAACATCTGCGTTCCGCATATGAAGCGCACGGAGGCCATGCCGAACCCGTAATCATCGAGCGCCTGCCGGGCGGCTGCCTTGATCTCGGCATTGTCGGCGAGGCCCAGATAGTTGTTGGCGCACAGATTGACCATCTGCCGTTCGCCCCCGGGGCCCCTGACGCGGATGCGGCCGGATTGCGTGCCTGCGATCAGACGCTCGCGCTTGTAGAGCCCGTCCGCCTCAATGCCGGCAAGCACGCCTTCGATGTGGGAAAGGAAATCCGGTGTCATGGGCTTCTCATCCGTTAAATTGGAATTTCCAATATAGTGGATCTGATGTTAAATCCAGAGGAATGTTTATGCCAACCTGCCGGATGCGCTGCCATGCGGCCTGCATCCGGTGCGATGAATGAGGCCATCCGGTGTTTCAGATGCGCAAAAGCGGCCCCTTGCATCTTGATCAGGCAACGGATTGAGCGGAAGAACGGTTCCGATTTTGCAGTCCGGCGGCCGACTGCTCTCTCCTCCGGCCTGCTGCTTTGGAAAAGATGAAATGGACAGTGTGAACGAAGCGCCGAAGATCGGGCCCGTCATTCAGGCGGAGCGCAAGAAGCGGCATCTGACGCTCGACCGTCTGGCCGCGCTTTCGGGCGTTTCGCGCTCGATGCTGTCGCAGATCGAGCGCAGCGAAGCCAATCCCACTTTTGCGGTTCTGTGGTCGCTGACGCAGGCGCTGGGCATCGATTTTTCACAGTTACTGGCCGGCGGCACGTCGCAGCAGCGCAAGCCGGACAGCATCGATCTGGTGACGCTGGCGCTGACGCCTGAGATCAGGAGCCCCGACGGCGCATGGCGGCTGCGGATTCTCAGCCCGCCCATGCTGGCCGGTCAGGTCGAATGGTATGAGGTGGAGATTGCGCCCGGCTGCATGCTGCAGAGCGCGCCCCATGCTCCCGGCACGTTCGAGCATCTCACGGCCTACAGCGAGGGCCTGCTGGTCGAAACGGAGCATGGGTCGCAGAAGCTGGCGACGGGCGAAACCGCGCGCTATCGCGCCGATGTCGCCCATGAGATCAGGAACACCGGCAGGCAGACCGCCCGTGCGCTGATGGTGGTGCTGCACGAACTCAAGGCCTGAACCGCGTTCGCTAAAGCATGTCGCCCGAAAGTGGGAACCGGTTTCGGGATAACGACATGCGTAAAAACAGCAACTTAAAGCGTAAGGCGCGATCTGAAAGATCGCGACACGCTTTAAGCGGTTCAGGCTGCCGGCGCCGCGTTGCCCAGCCGGCGCGAGACGGTCATGCCGATCCATGCGCCCAGTGCGCAAAAGATCAGGAACACCCAGCCCGAAACGGCGCCGGCATGGATGCCGGAGAGAAGAACGCCGACCGTGCAGCCAAGGCCGGTCATGGCGCCCCAGCCCATCAGGATGCCGCCGGCCAGCCCCTTGCCGACATCGCGGCTCGTCGGACGGCGGGGCTGGAACTGTCCGCCCGCCAGTGCCGCGGCGAAGCTGGCGATGACGATACCCAGAACGAAAACTCCGTTGGCTGACAGCAATGTCTGCTTGACCACGGTGGCGCAGCCGCGCAGCAGGTCGAGACCGTGGAGCGTATCAGGCAGCAGGCCGGATGCCGAACCGGCGGTGCGCACGATGCTGCCGAGTTCCGCCGTCACGCCGAGTGGTGCCACCCGCAGATAGGCGATGGCCGAAATGATGGCGACCAGAAGCCCGGTCGTGACGGGCGGCCAGCGGTCCACGAACAGTTTTCCGGCCGTGCCGCGCAAATCGTAGCGGCTCGGGGCAGCCGGTTCGGGATTGCCGGAAAAGCGCAGCAGCAACAGGCCGATGACAGCGATAAGCGCAAGGCTGACGAGCAGGGTGCCCGTGTAGCCCAGCCGGTGCGGCAGCCAGATGGCCGGGCTTGCATAGATCGCCAGCGTGAACAGCGGGTTCCATGTGAGAAAGCCGATGAAGAAGCCGATACCGGCGCCGATGAGCGCGAAGGGCGAGCTTGGCGAGCCTTCGCCCAGCCGATACAGATGCGCCGACAGGCAGGAGCCCGATATGGCCATGCCGATGCCGAAGGCGAGCGCTGCAAAAGCCAGCACCGGCCCGACCGGTCCGATATGCGCGTTGGGCGGCAGGCGTCCGGGCTGCGGCACCGGCACCCAGGCCATCATCACCGCGTGATAGAAGGCGACGCCGGCCGCCAGCGCCACGACGATGGCAAGCAGTCCGCGCGGGTCGCGCTTTTCCACGAAATCGCGAAAATTGCACAGAAAGCAGAAGCGCCCGCGCTGAAGCACGATGCCGAAGGCAGCACCTGCAAGCAGGGAAAAGGAGAGATCGCGCCCGCCGGGCTGGCCGTGAAGAAACCATGCCAGAACGGCTATGCCAGACAGCAGCACGACCGGCGCCAGCGTTCTTGTTGCCCCGGATTTCATTGCATCCTCCCCCGCAGATATGAAACGGACAAGGAGGCGGGCACTCGAACGCCCGCCTCCGGTCCTGATGGGTATGTTGCGACGCTTTATGCCGGAACGGTTATTTTCCGGTCCAGACGGTGCCGGCCACGTTGACGACCGGCACGCCGACGGCGTTGCCATATTCGGTCCACGAGCCGTCATAGTTCTTCACGTCGTAGCCGAGAATGCGCTTGAGGGCGAACCAGGTGTGCGAGGAACGCTCGCCGATGCGGCAATAAGTGACGATGGGCTTCGAGCCGTCGATGCCCTTGGCCGCATAGATGGCCTTGATTTCCTCGGCCGGCTTGAAGGTGCCATCTTCCTGCACGATGGAGCCCCATGGCACGTTTTCCGCGCCGGGAATGTGCCCGGCCCGCACGGCCAGTTCCTTCACGCCTTCAGGCGCGAAAACCTTGCCGGTATATTCGTCGTTGGAGCGGATATCGACGAGGCTCGCCTGCTTGCGACCCTCGGCGATGTCGAGCACTTCGGTGAAGCGCGCGCGCAGATCGTCATTGCGCTCGGGAAGCACGATTTCGGAGGCCGCATATTGGGGCGCTGCGGTGTCGAGCGGCAGCCCCTTCGCTTCCCACAGCTTGCGGCCGCCGTCGAGCAGGCTGGCCTCGATGCCGTAGACGTTGAATACCCATGCGCCCCATGCGGCGAACCAGTTGTTGTTGTCGCCATAGAGCACGACATGCGTATCGGCCGTTACGCCCGCTTCGCGCAGTTTCTTCTCGAAATCCTCCCGCGAGGCAATGTCGCGCCGGGTCGGATCGACCAGTTCGGTGTGCCAGTCGAGGTGAACGGCGCCGGGAATATGGCCGCGTTCGTAAACGCCTGTATCGACGCTGACCTCGAAGACGCGAACGTCCTTATTTTCCAGATTATCCTGCAGCCAGTCTGCCGTTACCAGAGGTTCGGCCGCATGTGCTGCGCCAACCATGAAGAAGGCGCCCACCAACACCCCCGCTCTTCTCAGGAAGTTCATAACGTTGCACTCCTTATAGTGTCATTACGAAGTGCGTAGTTTCGCCCGCTATGGGCGCGCAGGAAAGAAAACCGATCCCAATAATCGGAAGGGAGACAGGTCGGATTGCGCGCATTTACGGGTTTTGAACAAATTCAATCCGTATCCGCTGTTTCCGAGAAAGAAACGCCTATGGCCGGGAAGCGGCGATGGACTTCCCGGTCAGGTTTATCGGCAATATTCCTGTAAGTAATCGGAGGTCAGGAAACCCGGCGTTTCTCAAGTTTTCTGGCAAGCGTGCGGCGATGCATGCCGAGACGCCGCGCGGCTTCCGAAATATTGAACTCGGCTTCCACCAGCGTCTCGTGGATCCGTTCCCATTCCAGCGTCTTGAGCGAGGTCTTGCGGCGGGTCAGGGCCACGTCAGCATCGCCTTCCATCTTGCCGAATGCGGCTTCGATCTCATCGGTGTTGGCGGGCTTGGCGAGATAGTGACAGGCGCCGAGCTTGATCGCCTCGACCGCCGTGGCAAGGCTTGCATAGCCGGTCAGCACCACGATGCGCATTTCCGGGGCCCGGTCATGCAGCATCTTGACGGCCTTCAGGCCCGAGCCGACGCTGAGCTTGAGGTCGACCACCGCGTAATCGGGCAGCGCGCCCTCCAGCGCATCGGGCAGGGCTTCCAGCCCTTCGCAGACCTCCACCTCGTAGCCGCGCCGCTGGAAGGAGCGCCGCAGGGCGCGCGCGAAAGCCGCATCGTCCTCCACGATTAGCAGGGATCTGGCACTATCCATGGCGATCCGTTCCGGAAAGAGCTGCCAGAGGCAGGGTTACGGTCACAAACGCGCCCCTGCGGGAATTGTTGCATGCCGAGACCATGCCGCCGAGCTTGCGCACCGCGTTGACGACGAGAAACAACCCCAGCCCGCTGCCCGGCCGGTTCTTGCTCGACTGATAGGGCTTGCCGAATGATTCGAGCATTTCCGGCCTGAAGCCGGGTCCTGCGTCCCTGACGACGACTACCAGTTTGTCCTCCTGTCGGCTGACGGAAAAGCCCACCCATGCGGGCGAGGCTTCCAGAGCGTTATCGAACAGATTGAACAACACCTGCCTGAGAGCCGCATCGGAAACGATGGCGGCGTCCGGTTCGAAGGCGTTGTCATAATCCAACTTCGCTGGCGACCGGCTGGCGCGCCACTGTAGCACGGCGTCGTCGAAGAAGTCACGCACGGTGGTGCGGATCGTGCCCTCGCCCCTCGCCTCGCCCGACGAGACGAGAATGCCGGAGACGATCTGTTTGCAGCGATCGAGCTGCGCCTGCATCTCGGCCATTTCGTCGGCCAGTTCCTCATTCTTGCGGAAAACAGGCATGCGCCGCCAGTCGCCGAGAATGACCGACAGGGTGGCAAGCGGCGTGCCCAGCTCATGCGCGGCGCCGGAAGCGAGAAGGCCGATTCGCACGATATGGTCCTCCTCGGCCGCCTGTCGGCGCAGGTCGGCCAGATGGGCATCGCGCTCCTGAAGGTTGCGGGTGATGCGCGTGATGTAGAGCACCAGCAGGCAGGCAGTCAGGGCGAAGCTGATGAAGCTGCCCTGCACATGCAGGTTGAAGAACTCGTCGGCATCGCCGCCGGGCAGCAGCAGCGGCCTGTTGAACACCATCAGCAGCAGGAAAGCGATGCTGGCAAGCACCACCAGCGCCCATGTCGAGCGCGTATCGAGCAGCGTTGCGCCGAGCGAGATTTGCAGCACATAGAGCAGCACGAACGGGTTGGCCGCGCCACCACTGAGATAAAGCTGGGCGGTGAGCGCGGCGACGTCGAGCAGCAGTTCCATGAACAGCCCGACATTGGAAATCGGCTTCTCGTTGCGCAGCCGGGCGAGCGTTGCGCCATTGAGAAGGATCAGCAGCAGAACGATTGCCGCCATCGGCTCCAGCGGCAGGGTGATGCCGATGCCGTAATGCACGATGAGGATGGTCGCCACCTGGCCGATCACCGCCAGCCAGCGAAGCTGCACCAGCAGCATGAGATTCTTGCGATTGGTCATTTCCATGGCCGGCATCCGTCAGGTTCCTCCTCCCCAAGATCCGCATTCGGCTGAGTGTCCTCTCACTCGTCGCCTTGTGTTCCGCCATCAGGCGGGCGGGGCGCCTTAAGCTCCCTGCGCCGCCATTCATGCAGCACATACCAGGCCGCCGCCAGCGCCATTCCCATCAGCGCGAACCATGTCAGCGCATAGACCAGATGGCTGTTGGAGAAGGTAATGCGGGTGAGGCCGCCGCGCGGCCAGCCGCCTGCGTTGGGTGTCGCATCCGCATCGACGAAATAGGGAGCGGTGTCCTGCAATCCGCGCGCGGTGGCAATCGCGGCAACATCGCGGGAAAACCAGCGGTCGTTCTGCGGATCGTTGTGGCGCAGGAACCCGCCGCCCGGCTCGCTCATGCGCAACAGGCCGGTGACGGTGGCTTCCCCTTCCGGCGCGCCCTCAGCGCGCGTTGCGGGATCGCGGAACTGCGGCGTGACGAAGCCCCGGTTGACCAGAACGGTGAAGCCGTCATCGGTCACAAGCGGAGTGACCACCCAATATCCGCCATCCAGATCGGTCACGGCCTGAACGAGCGCTTCCTTGTCGTGCAGGAAGCGGCCATGCAGGTGCACCCGCAGATATTCGTGAGAGGCCGGGGAGATCGCGTTCCAGCCGGAGGGGCCGGGTGCTGCGACGGGCTCGGCATTCACGCGCGCCTCGACGCGGGCGATGAGGTCGAGCTTCCATTGCAGGCGTTGCACCTGCCAGATGCCGAGCGCGGCAAGAAGGGCCGCGCAGACAAGCGCGGCGCCGGCCAGAAATATAACTCTGGCCGGAGGACGGTTCCCGGACCGCCCGTTCACCGCATCTGCTGCATGTCGTGGAACGGCATGGTGTTGGCGTTGAGGTGGTACATGACCCATAGCGAACCGGACAACGCGATGACGACGACGATGATGGTGAAGATCAGCGCCATCATGGTCCAGCCCTGCTCCGAACGCGTGTCCATGTGCAGGAAGAAGATCATGTGCACGACGATCTGCACCGCCGCGAAGCCGACGATGATGAAACCGGTCAGCTGCCTGCTGTCCAGAACGTCGCCCATGACCAGCCAGAACGGAATGGCGGTCAGGACCACGGAGAGCAGGAAGCCGATCAGATAGCTTTTCAGCGAACCGTGGGAATGCCCTCCCCCGGCGTGGTGGTGGGCGTCCTCATGATGGGCACCCTCGTGATGGGTAATGGGCGCGCTCATCGCAGAACTCCCAGCAGATAGACGAAGGTGAAGACGCCGATCCAGATGACGTCGAGGAAATGCCAGAACATCGACAGGCACATGAGCCTGCGCTTGTTGGCCTCGATCAGCCCGAACCTGCCGACCTGAACCATCAGCGTGACCAGCCAGATGATGCCGAAGGTCACGTGCAGGCCGTGCGTGCCGACCAGCGTGAAGAAGGAGGACAGGAAGGCGCTGCGCTGCGGGGTCGCCCCGATATGGATCAGGTGATGGAACTCGTAGAGCTCGATGCCGAGGAAGGCGAGGCCGAACAGGCCGGTGATGCCGAGCCAGACGAGTGTGGCACGCACATTGCCCTTCACCATCTCCAGCATGGCAAAGCCGTAGGTGATGGAGGAAAACAGCAGCATCGCCGTGTTGACGGCGACCAGCGGCAGGTCGAACAGGTCCTTCGGCGCGGGTCCGGCGGCATAGCTGGTGCCAAGCACGCCATAGATCGCGAAGAGGCAGGCGAAGATGAGGCAGTCGCTCATCAGGTAGAGCCAGAAGCCGAGCAGCGTGCCGCTGCCCTCTTCGTGGTGGTGGTCTTCCGTCAGGTAGAAGACGGGCGCTTCGGCGCCGTCCATCGTCCGGGTCGTGGCGCTCATCGGATCAGGCCTCCCCAGCCATCAGCTTCGTGCGCGCATCTTCGCTGCGCGTCACGTCCTCGACGGGAATGGTGAAGCCATTGTCGTAGTTGAACGTGTGATAGATCGACACCGCGATGATGGCGATGAAGCCGAGCGCCGCCAGCCACCACATGTACCAGATGAGACCGAACGACATGACGATGCTCAGGGCGGCAAGAATGATGCCCGTGCCCGTGTTGTTCGGCATATGGATGGGCTTGAAGCCTTCCAGCGGACGGACATAGCCGCGCCTCTTCATGTCCCACCATGCATCGTTGTCGTAAACGACCGGCGTGAAGGGGAAGTTGTAGTCAGGCGGCGGCGAGGAGGTCGCCCATTCCAGCGTGCGTCCGTCCCACGGGTCGCCGGTGGTGTCGCGCAGTTCCTCACGCTTCCAGATGCTGACGGCGATCTGGATGATGAAGGCGACGATGCCGACCAGCACGAGGAACGCGCCGAAGGCCGCGATCTGGAACCAGATCTGGATGGAGGCGTCGTCGAACACGCGCAGGCGCCGCGTCACGCCCATCAGGCCGAGCACATAGAGCGGCATGAAGGCGAAGAAGAAGCCCAGCACCCAGCCCCAGAACGAAATCTTGCCCCAGAACGGATCGAGCTTGAAGCCGAACGCCTTCGGGAACCAGAACACCATGCCGGCGAACAGACCGTAGACAACGCCGCCGATGATGGTGTTGTGGAAATGCGCGACCAGGAAAAGCGAGTTGTGCAGCACGAAGTCGGCCGGCGGCACGGCCAGCAGCACGCCCGTCATGCCGCCGATGACGAAGACGAACATGAAGGCGAGCGTCCACATCATCGGCAACTCGAAGCGGATGCGGCCGCGATACATCGTGAACAGCCAGTTGAAGAGCTTGGCGCCGGTCGGGATCGAGATGATCATCGTGGTGATGCCGAAGAACGAGTTGACGCTCGCGCCCGACCCCATGGTGAAGAAGTGATGCAGCCACACCAGATAGGACAGGATGGTGATGCACACCGTGGCGTAGACCATCGAGGTATAGCCGAACAGGCGCTTGCCCGAGAAGGTCGAGACGATCTCGGAGAAGATGCCGAAGGCGGGCAGCACGAGGATGTAGACCTCGGGGTGGCCCCAGATCCAGATGAGGTTGACGTACATCATCGGATTGCCACCGAGATCGCTGGTGAAGAAGTTCGTTCCCACATAGCGGTCGAGGGTCAGCAGCGTCAGCGTCGCGGTCAGGATCGGGAAGGTGGCGACGATCAGCACGTTGGTGCACAGCGACGTCCAGGTGAAGACCGGCATCTTCATCATCGTCATGCCGGGACAGCGCATCTTGACGATGGTGACGATGAGATTGATGCCGGACAGCGTCGTGCCGACGCCCGCCACCTGCAACGACCACAGGTAATAATCCATGCCGACGCCGGGGCTGTGCTCGGCCCCCGACAGCGGCGGATAGG
This sequence comes from Aquamicrobium lusatiense, assembly GCF_014201615.1. Lineage (NCBI taxonomy): Bacteria > Pseudomonadati > Pseudomonadota > Alphaproteobacteria > Hyphomicrobiales > Phyllobacteriaceae > Aquamicrobium > Aquamicrobium lusatiense. The sequence goes on from NZ_JACHEU010000008.1 coordinate 32,971, forward strand.
CCAGCCAGCCGGTGCGCGCGAATTCGCCGACGAATAGCGACATCATCAGCAGGATCGCGCCGGCCGTGGTCATCCAGAAGCTGAAATTGTTGAGGAACGGGAACGAAACGTCGCGCGCGCCGATCTGCAGCGGCACGAGATAGTTCATCAGGCCCGTCACCAGCGGCATGGCCACGAAGAAGATCATGATCACGCCGTGGGCGGTGAAGATCTGATCGTAGTGGTGGGCGTTGAGATAGCCTTCCGAGCCGTTGAAGGCCATCGCCTGCTGAAGGCGCATCATCACCGCGTCGGCGAAGCCGCGCAGCAGCATGATGATGCCGAGGATCATGTACATGATGCCGATGCGCTTGTGGTCGACGGTGGTGAACCATTCGCGCCACAGATAGCCCCAGAGGCGGAAATATGTGATGGCGCCCAGCAGCGCTATGCCGCCCAGCGCCACCACCGCGAAGGTGGCGACGAGGATCGGCTCATGCAGGGGCAGCGATTCCCATGTGAGCCTGCCGAAGATCAGCTTGGTAAGGTCGGTACTGTTGAACATGTGCTCTGTAACGCTCAGATGCCGAAGGGCTGGCGCACGGACATGGCCGGCGCGGCGGAAGATATGGGAGCAGGACGCGGCAGCCCGGCACCAACGAGCGGTGCGGGATCAACCTGAGGAACAAGCGATGCCGACCAGGAGACGGCTTCCGAAGCGGCCGCTTCCTCAGGCGTGCAGATGCTCGCCACATCGACGGAACGGCGTCCGAACAGCGCGGTGAGCGCCGACGGGCGACCCTCTTCAAGCGGTTGCAGCAGGCGCAGGCCCGCCAGACCGAGGCCGCCCTCGGCATCGATCGCCATCATCTCGTCCATGCACATGCGGCCGGGCTCTGCGCAGCGGTCGCGGATCAGCCGGAAAAGCTGCTCGTCGACGGAGGCGTAGTGGCGGGGCTTCTCGTTCTCGCTGGGCTTGGCGAGCTCCAGATAGGCGAAGCGGTCGAGGCCGCCGCCAGCCTCTTTTACCCTGGCGACCCACTGGTCGAAGCCGTCATGGTCGACACCGTGGAAGGTGAAGCGCATGCCGGAGAAGCCGTCGCCGCTGTAGTTGGCAGAGAAGCCGTCATATTCGCCCGGACGGTTGATGACGCCGTGCAGCGTCGTTTCCATGCCGGGCATGGCATAGATCTGGCCCGCCAGCGCCGGCACGTAGAAGGAATTCATCACCGAGGTCGACGTCAGGCGGAAGCGGATCGGGCGATCGACGGGGGCTGCCATCTCGTTGACCGTGGCGATGCCGTATTCCGGATAGATGAAGAGCCACTTCCAGTCGAGCGCGGCGACCTGCACCTCAAGCGGCTCGACCTCCGCCGCGACCGGCTGGCCGCGCGCGATGCGGTCGAGCGGCCGGTAGGGATCGAGCAGATGGGTGTACATCCACGTCACCGCGCCGAGGCAGATGATGATGAGCAGCGGAGCCGCCCAGATCACCAGTTCCAGATGGGTGGAGTGATCCCAGTCGGGCGTATAGGTCGCTTTCGTGTTGCCGGCCCGGTAGCGCCAGGCAAACAGGGCAATCAGCACCATCACCGGAATGATAATGAGCAGCATCAGCACTGTTGCGATGATGACGAGGTCGCGCTGCTGCCAGGCCACGTCTCCGGCGGGACTGAGCACCACGAGATCGCAGGCGCTCAGCAGGAACGGCAACAGGGTCAAAGCCAGAAGTCTTGTCAGTTTCAAGGCGAAGATCCGATCAATGGGCCCGATCGATGGGCGGTTCGGGGGCACGGCTAACCCCTTGAGCGGGAGCGGCACATTGGACAATTTGCCCAATGCCGCAATGCAGCATGAAGAGGCTAAGCACCGTGCGAAGGCCCGGCAGGCCGTTGCCGGCCATTATTCCAGAGACAGAAATTCCGTGTGATCATGGCGCATTCGCAGGCAGCAATGACAGGAGATGGGTCGCTCGGCCCGGAAGCGAGACGTGGAGGGGCGAGCCATGGGCATGTCGCGCCCGGCGAGATCGCCGTCGGCGTGTTCATTGGCCGCACGTCCGAGTTTTTCGACTTCTTCGTCTATGCCATCGCTTCGGTGATCGTTTTCCCGAAGCTGCTGTTTCCGCATCTCGATGCGCTGACGGCGACGCTCTGGTCTTTCGCCATCTTCCCGCTGGCCTTTGTCGCGCGCCCGGTCGGCACCGCGATTTTCATGGCGGTGGACCGTGGCTGGGGCAAGGGCGTGAAGATGACGATCGCGCTGTTCATGCTTGGCACGGCGACCGTGGCCATCGCCTTCCTGCCCGGCTATGAGAGCATCGGCGTCGCCGCGATCTGGCTGCTGGCGCTCGCCCGCATCTGTCAGGGCATTGCGCTTGGCGGCACGTGGGACGGCCTGTCCTCGCTGCTCGCCATGAATGCGCCTGAAGGCCGTCGCGGCTGGTATGCGATGATCCCGCAGCTGGGCGCGCCTGCCGGGCTGATCGTGGCCAGCCTTCTGTTCGCCTTCTTCGTCGGCAATCTGTCGGCGCAGGATTTCTTCACCTGGGGCTGGCGCTACCCGTTCTTCGTCGCCTTCGCGCTCAACGTGGTGGCGCTGTTCGCGCGCCTGCGCATCGTCTCGACGCCCGAATATCGCGAGCTTTTCCACAATCGCGAGCTTCAGCCGGCGCGCATCTTCGAGACGATCCGCGCCGAAGGCCGCAATGTCGTGGTCGGCGCCTTCGCGCCGCTGGCAAGCTTCGCGCTGTTCCACATGGTCACGGTGTTTCCGCTGTCGTGGGTGTTCCTGTTCACCGCCGAAGGCATCGCCCGCTTCCTCATCATCGAGGCCGTCGCCGCCGTTTTCGGCCTGATTGCCATCATGGTCTCCGGCATTGTGGCCGACCGTGTCGGCCGCCGCTCGCTGTTGCTTGGCTCGGCCATCGCCATCGCCGCCTTCTCGGGCTTTGCGCCGCAGTTGCTCGATGCCGGTCCGGTTGGCGAAGCGATCTTCATGATCCTCGGCTTCATCCTGCTCGGACTGTCCTTCGGCCAGTCTTCCGGCGCGGTGGCATCCTCCTTCGCCAAGGCTTACCGTTATACGGGATCGGCGATCACCAACGACTTCGCCTGGCTGTTCGGTGCCGGTTTCGCGCCGCTGGCGGCACTGCTGCTGTCGACGCATTTCGGGCTGATCTCGGCCGGCGCCTACCTGCTTTCCGGCGCGATCTGCACCATTCTGGCGCTCTGGCTGAACAGCCGCTTCGCTGCAAAAAAAGAGTAGCTGGCACAGGCAAGCCGCTTTACTTCGTCGGGCAGACGTCTGATCGTGAATGAGCGCGCCTCCATGCAGGAGATGCGCTCGTTTCGGATCAGAGCGTTCCCGATGAGAGAAGAATGTCCGACACGGCCCGGCCAGATTTGATCGTCCCGGATGTGATTGTCATCGGGGCGGGCGTGGTCGGTTTGTCGGCAGCACTTGTCCTGCAGCAACGCGGCAAACGCGTGACGGTCGTCGATCGTGAGGGACCCGCGGCGGGTGCGTCCGCCGGCAATGCGGGGGCGTTCGCCTTCACCGACATATTGCCGCTGGCTTCGCCCGGCATTTTGCGCAAGGCGCCGAAATGGCTGCTCGACCCGCTGGGGCCTCTGTCGGTGCCGCCGTCCTATGCGCTGGGGATCGCGCCATGGATGTTCCGCTTCTGGCGGGCCTGCGCGCCGCGCCGGGTGGCGCAGTCGACGGCGGCGCAGACCGCGCTCATGGACCTGTCGAAGGCAGAGCTGGAGCCGTTCCTGCATCGTGCCGGCGTATCTTCCATGCTGCGCAAAGACGGCAACCTTCAGGTCTATGAGGGTGAGGCCGAATTTCGTGCCTCGTTGCCGGGCTGGCAGGCGCGCGCCGATCACGGCATTGCCTTCCGCCACATGGACGCGGAGGAGATGGCGCAGATCCAGCCCGGTCTGGCGCCGCGCTTCACGCATGGCACCTTCACGCCCGGCTGGTATTCGGTCGCCGATCCGAAAGTCTATACACTGGAGCTGGCCAGACGTTTCGCAGCCGATGGCGGGGTGATCGAGCGCGCCGGCGTAACGGCCCTGCGTCCTGCCGAAACCGGCGTCGAGGTGGTTTGTGCCGACACCACCTTTCGGGCCGCGCATGTGGTGGTCGCGGCCGGTGCCTTTTCGCACCGCATCGCCCGTACGGTCGGCGAGCGCATCCCGCTGGAAACCGAGCGCGGCTACAACACCACGCTTCCGGCAGGCGCCTTCGACCTGCGCACGCAGATCACCTTCGGCGGCCACGGCTTTGTCGTGACGCGCCTTTCGACAGGCATTCGCGTCGGCGGCGCGGTGGAACTGGGCGGGCTCGACCTGCCGCCGAATTTCGCGCGTTCCCGCGCCATGCTGAAGAAGGCGGTTTCGTTCCTGCCGGGGCTCGATCCGCAAGGCGGCAGCGAATGGATGGGATTCCGCCCTTCCCTGCCCGACAGTCTGCCGGTCATCGACACGGCGCGCGCCACGCAGCGCGTCGTCTACGCCTTCGGCCACGGCCATCTCGGCCTGACCCAGTCAGCCGGCACGGCGCGTCTCGTTGCCGATCTTGTCGAGGGCCGCCCGCTCGCCATCGATCTTTCCCCCTTCTCCGCGCAGAGGTTCTGAAGCCATGGCCACGCACACCTTTTCCTGCATCGACGGGCATACATGCGGCAATCCCGTGCGGCTGGTCGCCGGTGGCGGACCACGACTGGAAGGCGCCAACATGCTGGAGAAGCGCGCCCACTTCCTGCGGGAATTCGACTGGATCCGCACCGGCCTGATGTTCGAGCCGCGCGGCCACGACATGATGTCGGGCTCGATCCTCTATCCGCCGACGCGCCCGGATTGCGACGTTGCGGTGCTGTTCATCGAAACTTCCGGCTGCCTGCCCATGTGCGGGCATGGCACCATCGGCACCATCACCATGGGTATCGAGAACGGGCTGATCACGCCGCGCGCGCCGGGAAGCCTTTCCATCGACGCACCCGCCGGCAAGGTGGATATCACTTACCAGCAGGAAGGTCGCTTCGTGGAAGAAGTGCGGCTGACCAATGTGCCGGGGTTCCTCTATGCCGAAGGGCTGACCGCCGAAGTGGAGGGCCTTGGCGAGATCGTCGTCGATGTCGCCTATGGCGGCAATTTCTACGCCATCGTCGAGCCGCAGAAGAATTTCCGCGACATGGCCGACCACTCCGCCGGCGAACTGGTGGGCTGGTCGCCAAAGCTGCGGGCTGCGCTGAACGCAAAATACGAATTCGTGCATCCCGAGCATCCGGAAATTCGCGGCCTTTCCCATATCCAGTGGACGGGAAAGCCGACGGTGGCGGGCGCGCATGCCCGCAATGCCGTCTTCTACGGGGAGAAGGCCATCGACCGTTCGCCCTGCGGCACCGGCACCTCGGCGCGCATGGCGCAGCTTGCCGCAAAGGGACAACTGAAGGCCGGCGACGAGTTCGTGCATGAATCGATCATCGGATCGCTTTTCAAAGGCCGGGTCGAGGCCATGACGACCGTGGCGGACCACTCCGCCATCATCCCCTCGATTGCCGGCTGGGCGCGCATGACCGGCTACAACACCATATTCATCGATGACCGCGACCCCTTCGCCCACGGTTTCGTGGTGAAATGACGCGGCCGGTCAGGCCGGGCGGACGGCGCTGAGGATGAAACGCCGGTAGACGCGGGTGCGCAGCCAGTTGCGCAACGTGGCGGTTTCGCGCTGGGCTTTGGCGATGCTGTCGTGCGACATGTAGCGGATCTCTGCGAACCCTGCATCTTTGAGCATTGGGGCCAGCCGCTCATAGGTGAGGCCCTCGCGGAACGGGATCGCGCGCATGATCTTCTCATGCTTGTCGCTCATCGCCCCGTCATAATAGGGATCGGCTCCCTGCATGCGATCGATCAGGGAAATCATCCATGCGAACAGGCGCCCGGTCGGGCTCGGCGCTGCCCAGTCACCATCATAAACCAGCAGCCTGCCTCCGGGCTTCAACAGCCGCAGCCATTCGCGGAAGGCTTCCTGCGGAACGGTCAGCGTCCACACCAGATGGCGGCAGACGATGGCGTCATAGGCGGCATCGGGCTCCCTGGTGTTTTCGGCGTCGGCGAGAATGAAGCGCAGCCGCTCCTTGCCCTCGTGCTTGGCGCGCGCCACTTCCAGCATCGCCTCGGAGAAGTCGAGCGCGGTGACGTCGTGGCCGAGATCGTGGATGAGCCGCGTCACCTCGCCCGTGCCGCAGGCAAGCTCCAGCACGCGCAGCGCCTTCTCACCCAGCGTGTCGCGTATCGGCTTTTGCCACGCACGCGCCTCCGGTCCCGGCGCGATGAAATGGCCGAAGGCGAGGTCGAAGGTCTGCGCGCGCTTCGACCAGTAGGAGCGGATTTCTTCCTTCAGGTCGAAATTGTCGCCGTGGGGCGACGGCGCGGTCATTTTCCGTATCCGTTGCGTTCCAGGATTTCGACAAAACGCTTCTTCGCGCGCTCAGGCACGTCGGCGGCCGGGAACGCGGCCGGCAGATCGGAATCGCCGACGCGGATGACCATCACCATGCCCATGCCGTAATGCGGCGAGCATTTGATGCCGTAGAAGCCCTTCTCGTCCAGCTTGACCTCGATCTCCTCGTTGATCTTGCCGAGAAAGCCCTCATGCCCTTCCGGCACCATGCCCTCGACCGTCGCGGCATTGTGGCCGCTGGTGGTCTTTATGAATTTCACCGTGTCGCCGGGAGCAATCTGCAGAAAATCAGGCTCATAGACCATCGGGCCGGATGCGTTGCGGTTGAGCATTTTCACCTCGTGCATTTCGGCGAAAGCCGGTGCGGAGATGACGAGCGAGGCAAGCATCAGGGCGGAAACGAGACGCATATGGAATACCTTTCAGCGGAGATGGTCGAGGCGGAAAATGCGGGCGCCGTCGGCAGGATCGACGACGATGCTGGCGCGCACGCCGAATACCTCGGCGATGCGGTCGACGCTCAGAACCTCCTGCGGTGGCCCCAGCGCCACCAGCCGCCCGCCAGCCATGACGCCGACGCGGTCGCAGGCCAGCGCCTGATTGAGATCGTGCAGCGCGATGATCGATGTCACCGGCAGGGCGGCCACAAGGTCCAGCATGGAAAGCTGGTGGCGCACGTCGAGATGATTGGTGGGCTCGTCGAGCAGCAGGATGCGCGGGCGCTGGGCAAGGGCGCGCGCCAGATGCACGCGCTGCTTCTCGCCGCCGGAAAGCGTGGCCCAGAAGCGGCTTTCAAATCCGTGCAGATCCGCATCGGCCAGTGCCCCGGCAACGATACGGTCGTCCTCGTCCGACCACGGTTGCAGGGGCGTCAGCCAGGGCGTGCGGCCAATCTCCACCGCATCGCGCACGGTGATCGCCTCGCCGGTATCCGCCTGCTGTTCGAGATAGGCGATCTTTTGGGCCGCGAGCCGGCGCGGCAGACCGGAAAGCGGCTGCCCTTCCACGGCGACTTTGCCCGTTGTCGGCTTCAGAATTCCGGCAAGCAGGCGCAGCAGGGTCGATTTGCCCGAACCGTTGGGACCGACCAGTCCAAACGTCTCGCCCTCGCGCACGGAAAGATCCACGCCCTGCACGATCCGGAGACGGCGCACGCTCCAGCCGAGATTGCTTGCTTCAAGGATCATGGCCGGCGGCGTCCCCTGAGCAGGATCAGGGCGAAGGCCGGCGCGCCGACCAAAGCCGTGATGACGCCGATCGGCAGCACCTGACCGGGGATCATGGTGCGCGAAAGCACGTCAGCCGCGATGAGGAAGGCTGCGCCCGTCAGTGCCGTCGCCGGCACCAGGCGCCCATGGCGTACGCCGACGACGAAACGCGCGGCATGCGGGATGACCAGCCCGACGAAGCCGATGGAGCCGACGATGGAAACCATGACGGCAGTGACCAGCGCGGTCAACCCGATCAGCACGACCTGCACCCTGCGCACGGCAATGCCCAGCGAGGCTGCGGAGTCGGCGCCGAAGGCGAAGGCATCGAGCGCGCGCGCATGCCAGACGCAGGCAATCAGCCCGGTCAGGGCGATGGGTACGGCCAGCGTTACATCCGGCCAGCGCACGCCGCTCAGATTGCCGAGCAGCCAGAACATGATGCCGCGCGCCTGTTCGGCATTGGCCGATTTGGTGATGATGAAGGAGGTCAGTGCGTTGAAGAGTTGCGAGCCGGCGATGCCCGCCAGAATGATCTGTCCTGTGCCGCGCGTGGAAACGCCGCCGCCCGCCGCCCGTGCCAGCAGGGCGACCAGCAGGAAGGCGGTGACCGCACCGGCGAAGGCGCCGAGCGACATGGATACCGCCCCGCCGCCGATGCCGGCAATCGTCACCGTCACCGCACCCGTCGAGGCACCGGCGGAGATGCCGAGCAGATAGGGGTCGGCCAGCGCATTGCGCAGCAGCGATTGCAGCACGAGGCCGGACAGCGCCAGCCCCGCGCCACAGGATGCGGCCACCAGCGCACGCGGAAGGCGATAGTTCCAGATGATGCCCATGTCGATCGGATCGAGCGGATAGGCAGCACCCAGAACCTTGTTGGCCAGCGTCTGCACCACGATGGAGAGCGGAATGGGCGTCTCCCCGATGCAGGTGCCGGCAAAGACCGTCGCCGCCATGGCGACGAGCCCCGCAGGCCAGCGCCACCACAGGCGCGCTACGGAAGGCCGGCCTGCGGTGGTAATGGTCACCTGGCGATGCCCTTTTCGACCAGCGCGTCCGCCAGCACCTCGATGCCGGAAACCGTGCGCATGGTGGCGTCCATGGCATGGGCGTCCATCACCACGATGCGGTTGTTCTTCACCGCATCCATCTGGCTGGCAACCGGATCGCTCTTCAGGAATTCGAGCTTCTTCTCGAAGTCGTCGGCAGGGAAGCGGCGGCGATCCATTTTTGCGATCACGATCAGCGTCGGGTTGGCCTTGGCGATGGTTTCCCAGCCCACGACCGGCCATTCCTCATCCGATTCCACGATGTTGCGGATGCCGAGCTTGTCCAGCATGTAGGCCGGACCGCCCTTGCGACCGGCGACATAGGGATCGATGTTCATGTCGGCGCTGGAGAACCAGAACACGGCCGACACGTCCTTGAGATCGAGTGCTTTTGCGCGCTCGACCGCATCCTGCTCGCGCTTGACCAGATCGGCGACGACTTCCTCGCCCTTGTCCTGCACGTCGAAGATTTCGGCAAGCTCGCGCACGCCCTGATGGATGGTTTCGGTCGAGAAGGCGGCGGTGCGGGTGCCGTCGACGCCGACCGAGTTGTCCTTGGCCACGCAATCGGCAGGCATCACATAGGTCGGGATGCCGACCTCGTGGAACTGCTCGCGGGTGGCGACGATGCCCTCCGGCCCGACATGCCAGATGAACTGGACGGCAACGACGCCGGGCTTCTTCGCCACGACGCTTTCGAAGCTCGGGTCGTTGTCGGCAAGGCGCTCGACCTTGTCGTTGATCGCCTTGTGCTCGGGCAGAACGTCGGTGAACCAGACGGAGGTGCCGGTCACCTTGTCGCCCAGGCCAAGGGCATAGAGCGCCTCGGTGGCGGCCTGTCCGACGGTTACGCTCGTGGCTGGAGCCTTGTCGAAGGTGATCGTCTCACCGCAGTTTTCCAGCGTGAGCGGGTATCTGGTGGGTTCAGCGGACGCATGGGCCGTGAGCAGCGCAAGGCTGGCGGCGGCAAGTGCCAGACGCGGGAAGGTCATGACGCGAAGTTCTCCGATCGGTTTGCGGCAGGGACCGAAGGCTTCGGGTCGGGACGGCAATGGAAAGCCGCGCATCGCCACGGATGCGCAATAGAGCCCGTACAGGCAGGGACGGCTTCATCGACAACCTCTCCCGGGCACCCCGCCCGGCACATTCAGTTCCAGTTGTCGGCAGGTCTCCTGACTGACGGGTCACCGTCCCTTCCCCACCTTCCCGGGCCGAAGCCCAGTGGCATTTCGGGGAGAGGACTCAACCGCCTACAGTTGCGGGGGCAGTTTCGTTTCGCAGGCCTTTTTGAAGCCTACGGCGAATTCCCTCTTCGTTCCTTGCGGAAACCGACACCTGCTCGTATCGCATGTGCGTCAGGCTTTTCAAGCTATTCGTCGCGCCTTCCCCAGAGCCTTTTGCGGCCCCTGTCGGGGGAAGATCACAGCTTGCAAGCCCGCTCCTGCCTTGACCCATGATGAGGCTGAAAGAGCTGCCGGATGCAGTTGTTGCAGGGAGAGAGGCTCTGACGCTCGCCGGCCTGTGCGAGCACCCTGCCGATCTTGCCGTGGGTGGCACGTCCGGCACGGAGACGCCCGATTTGGGCGCCTCCCGCTGCGGTAAAGCCCTTCAGGTGCTGTTTCGTGATCTGCTGATCTCAGAACCTGTAGTTCAGCCCGACCTTGATCATGTGGAAATCGAGAGCGTTTGAGGCATTGCGGCCGTTCACGGTGCTCGAACTGCCCGGATGGTTGGTGGTCGTCGTCTCATAGATGGGCTTTTCATAGGGCGTGCAGAAGCTCGGATCCATGTCGCACAGCCATGCCATGCTGGGGTCCTGCGAAGGGTCGACCGTTTCATATCCGACGACGGTGGTCGTCGAGGTAGTATAATCCTTGCCTGTGCCGGCACGGGCATTTCTGAACCTGAAATCTTTCTTGCCGAAGCGGCTGTAGGTATAGTCGGCCTTGATCGACCAGTTGTCGTTCAGCGCATATTCGAGACCGCCGCCGATGGTAAAGCCGGCGCGTGTGGCGGCGGCCTTCTCGACGGAGAAAACGGTCGTTTGCGTACCGTTGGGGAGGGTTTCATCGGCCTGGTCGGAAATGTACTGGTCGCGCCACTGTGTTTCGCGGGCGAGCGCCAGTCCACCCGAGGCATAGGCCATGAAGCGGTTGCTGAAAGCGTAGCCGATCTTCGGGCGCAGGCTGGCCATCCAGTCGATGTCGTAGCTCGTATAGGCATCGGCATGGCCCTTGGCCGCCAGAACGGGATCGGTGGACAGAACCTTCTTCGATCCGGTGATGTTGTAGGTCTTGCTCCAGTCTCCCTCCAGACCGAACACAACCCCGTTGTCGAGCTGCCAGTTGTAGCCGGCCTGTACGCCGAACATGGCGCCGTTGAGCTTGAGATCCGCCGATTCCCGGGCAGCGATGGTGCTGTCGGAACCGTCGAGCGTCGTCGTGGAGCCCCATGTGCGGCCGAAGGCGCCGCCGGCATGCACGCCGGCATAGAGCCCGCTCCAGTCGATGGCCGCAGCTTCGCCACCGCGCGCCGCGCCGTGGCCGCCCGACAACCCGGCGAGCGGATTGCTGAACGGCTGGAAACTCTGCTCGCCACCGAAGGATCCCGTCAGGCTCGCATAGAAAGTCCGGCCCGGTCCCGGCTGCGTAACAAGGCCAAGCGGATCGACATAGAAGCGGTCGAACAGGTTCTCCACGCGCACCGCAGCGGTCAGGTCCTCGGTGATCCTGTATTCGGCGAAGACATCGACAAGCGTGTAGGGCTTCCAGTCGACAAGGGAGATGAACTCGCTGGCGCCCTGCGCGGTCACGTCGCCATGGCCGATGGCGCGGGGGCCGACATGGGAAATGCGCCCGCCAACCGTAAGCTGATCTTCGAGCAGCTTCTGCGACAGCGTCAGGTCGATCGTATATTCCGGCTGCACATGGTTGGTGGCATAGTCGCCGTAGAGCGATTTGTTCTCGCAGGTGCCGGCGGTGCGGCAATACTCGACGTTGAGGAAGTAGTTGGCCGAGAGATCGGCCGTGAAACCGCCGATCTCGTAGCGGCCGGAAAGCTCGATGCCGGAGAACTTCGCCCGGTCGATGTTCTCGATGTTCAGCGTCAGCGGCCCCGAGCCGTTACGGACCGACCGTGCGATATAGTCCTTCACACCCCAGTTGAAGTAGCCGAGCTTGAGCATGCCCCGGTCTTCGCCGGTCAGCAGACCGTCACGGGTCAGGTTGGTGCCGACTTCCCAGTTGCTGGAGCGCTCCGGCTTCACATCGGCGTTGGCGACCACGCTGTTGAAGGCCGAGACGGATTCGATGACGCTGGGTGCGCGCATCGTGTTGGAATAGTTGACGTAGAACTGCGAACCGTCGAAGGGCTCCAGCGTCACGCCGACGGATGGGCTGAACCCGCCATCATTGGTGCGGAAGCCGAGAACCCTGCTCTCGATGTCCTCGCGCTCATAGGGATCGTAACGATCCTTCGACCAGAAATGCGAATAGCGAAGCCCGGCGTTCAGCGTTGCCCAGTCGACCGGCTTCCATGCCGCCTTCGCATAGATTGCGGCTTCGTGGCGAATGGCGTCACGCGCGGTGTTCCAGGCTTCCAGCGCCGCCGTGTGGCGGCTGCCGCGCGTATCCTCGCCGCGATAGGACAGGCCGTAGCTGAGATCGACATCGCCATAGCCGGTCGAGAATTTCGACAGGTTGGAGAGATCGGCACCCCACATGTCGGAATCGGAGCCGACCCGGAACCCGGCAGGCAAGCCGATCTGTTCGGGCGTTACGCCGCGACCGCCGCGGATCGGGTTGCGCAGTTCCAGATGCGTCCAGTAGAGATTGCCCTTCAGGTCGAAAAGCTCGTTATCTTCCGGATTCCAGCGATAGCGCGCGGTTACGGTGTCGAGGCTGGTGCCCGACGTCTGCGCCTGCTGCTCCGACTGCCCGTGCTTGCCGATCAGCCGCGAGGCGAGCCGGTCTCCGGCTTCGCTGCGATAGCCGGTATAGCCGAGCTGTAGGGTGTGGTCATCGGCAAAGCGTGCGGTCAGCTTGGCCAGCCAGGATTCCGTCTCAAGCTGGGTGTTCAGCACCTCCTCGCCGGCGCGATAGTTCACAACCCCGTCGTTCTCATAGTAATTTTCCCAGTAGGTCGTGCCGTTGGGATTGCAGACGCCGTTGGGACACCATTGTTGCCGGCCCTTGTTGACCGGATTGGCGGAAGGCCCGTGCTTGCCTGCGTGATAGTTGCCCTGCTTGCGGCGCGCATAGCCGGCAAGAAAGTCGAAATCCTCGCCCTTGTAGGCGCCGATAACGCTGCCGGCGCCGCGTGTCGGCGAAAGCAGGGAAGGCTTGTCCATCCCGGTTTCCGAGGCTTTCGGAACTTCGCCGGCAGGGTCCCACGGTGCAAAGGGCCACTGATAGCCTGCCTTGTCACCGGCATGGGGCTTCGACGTGTTGGTGCCGATCTCGCCCTTGACCCTGACGCCCCAGGTGTTGCCCGGCTTGACGATATCGTCGGCATTCACGGTGCGCATGGCAACCGAGCCGGCATTGCCCCATGAGGCGGTATCCGCACCCTTGGTGACGTCGATGCCGGCGATGAAGTCTGGATCGACATAGGTGCGGTTGGAGACGCCCTGATAGCCCTGATAGACGGTGACGGCGTTTTCGGCGCCGTCGATGGTCGTGGTCACGCGGCCCATGCCCTGCATGCCGCGAATGTTGACGTCGACGGCGCCGGCGCCGTTGCGCGCCTCGCCTGACATGACCCCCGCCGTACCGCGGAACATGTCCGCCGGGCTGGAGCCGCGAAAGCGCTCGATGTTTTCGCCCTCGATATGGCTGGTCGCGGCTGCCGTCTCATAGGGGCTGTAGGGCGAGCCTTCGGCATTGCCCTTGACGTCGATGGTGGCAAGAACCATCGAGCCATCGGAGGGCTGCGGCTCGAAAGCCTCTGACACACGATCCACAAGCGTTGCGGTCGCCGGTCCGGTAAGGCTCACCCGGATGCCGGTTCCGGCAAGCATGGTCTGCAATGCCTGCGCGGGCGACATCGCGCCCGAGACTGCCACCGAGGTCTTGCCGCGCACGATTTCCGACGTGTAGCCGACCTGCCAGCCGGAGGCGCGGCTGAACGCGCTGAGTGCCCCGGAAAGCGGCTGAGCGGGAATGGAAAAACGCACCGTCTGCGCCGCGGTGGTCGAGGTCGACTGGGCGAAGGAAACGCCCTGCAGCAGGATCAGCGAGGATACCAGAACGGTGCTTGCCAGCAGGAGCCGGACCGGCGCTTTGCCCATGGCTGCCGTTTTGGCGCGAGCCATTGCTGCGTGCGGTGCCGGACCAGTGCGATGCCCCATGAGGAGAGTTCCTTGCGTCAGAGTAGATGCGGCGATTTTTCCCTGCGGAAGAGCGCCTCGAACATCTGACGAACGAGCTGGTCCGATCTCACAAAAAAACTTGAGTAATCAGCGAAGAATTATGATTCCGCCGGGCAAACGCGTCACTTTCGCTCCGGCCGCTTCCGCCAGAGAACGGATGACGCCTTCAGCATCGTCCAGCCTGTAATTGCCGCTGACCCTGATGTGGCCAAGGCCGCGGTCGACGGTTATCACGCGGCCTGTGTAATAGCGGCCGAGATCGGCCAGCACATCTGCGAGCGGCTTTTCCTGAAAGATGATCCAGCCGGTGCGCCAGGCCAGCTCGCTTTCCGTGTCGACCCCGGCGACAGGGGAAAGACCCGCCGGCGATACCTCCACCATCTGGCCGGGCGACAGGCTGGCATGGTGTGCCTCATGCGCGCGTTGGGCAACCTCGACACGCCCGCGCTCAAGGATGACCGTGTCTTCACCGCCGGTGCGTACCGAAAAGGCGGTGCCTTTCACTTCGACGTCGCCGAAAGAACCCGCAACCCTGAAAGGTCGGGCCGGATCCGAAACGACATCGAAGAAGGCTTCCCCACGCAGCAAAGTGACGGATCGCTTCTGTCCCTCGAAATCGAGCGCCACCGCCGAAGCGGTGTTGAGCATAATGCGCGAGCCATCCGGCAACACGAAGGCGCTTTGCTCGCCGGTGGCCGTCAGATGGTCTGCGTTCCAGCGCAGCAGCATCTCGGGATAATACCGGATACCGGCCGCGACCATGACCACGGCCGCGAGTGCGGCGATCCGTATCGTCCAGCTGCCGGAGCGGTACACCGGCACCCGGGCCATCGGCGTCCTTTCTTCCTGCCTTGCATCAAGCCGGCTGGCATGACGGGCGCTGGCGATACCCAGTTCGGGAAGCTCCCACATGTTCTGAAGCTTTGCGAAAGCTGCTGCGTGGCGCGGATCACTGTCCAGCCAGTCTTTAAGCCTGGCCTGCAAGCCAAGGTCGTCCGGCGCTTCCTGAAGGCGCACAAACCAGTCAAGCGCCGCATCCGTCACCGGATCGGGATGTTGCAAGGTCTGGTCTGGCTGCGGGCCATCGGCCCTGTCACTCACCACTCGGTCCACCTGCCATGTTGCAGAATCGCAAGCTCATACAGATGAGACGAATGACCGGATGCAATCTCACAAAAAACCTCCCGGCTCCCGCTCAGGCTGCGCGATAAAATGCTCTCTTAATATCGGATTTAACCGCGGTCGAGACGATCGAGCGCCTGCTGGCAATGGGCCAGCGCCAGCTTCACGTCGTTGAAAACTGTGTTGGGGGAGATTCCGAGGTGGGCAGCAATCTTCGGATAGGGCCATTTTTCGACCCGGCTGAGCCGCCAGACCTGCTGCGCGCGGGCGGGCAGTTGGGAAAGGGCATCCTCAAATGCCCTCAGCCGCTCCCGATGGATGACCACCGCTTCCTGCGTAGGCTGATCGGCGGCGATGTTGGCCATCTCGGCCTCCGTCGCATCGAAATGCTCGACCCCTTTGCGCATCCGGTTGCGACGCTGGTGATCAAGCGCCAGATTGCGGGCCGTCTGATAGAGAAACGCCTCGATGTGCTCCACTGGTCCCGACACCATCGCCTGACTGGCCCGGACATAGGTTTCCTGCGTCAGATCTTCGGCGATCTGGGGATCGCGCACGATCCGCATCAGGCTCCACATCAGGGAGCGGCGGTTGTTGAGAAACGCTGCCGTCAGACCACTCGCCACGGCTGCCCACTCCGATCGGAAAACTGCGCAATGTGGAGCCCCACCATCGGAGCGATTTGCCACTCTGGCTTCATCAGTGCATCGACCGCATATTCATCCTGCCGTCGTTCCTGCGAGGCGCAGAGCGGCAGAACTCTCTAATCAGATCGCTGAAACCTCTTCAATGGTGTTGAATTGCACCGGAATCGGCGCAATTGCGGCCATTCGGCGAAAAACATGTATGAAATTATCATGTTTTCTGCGGGGTGCGGCGCATATGCATGCCGTTCCCTGCCTCGGATGGTGTTCTGTGATGATTGTCGGTGGGCGGATGAATATCGGCAACTGTCACATCACGGCAACAGTAGCGGCTCGCTACCTCCGCAATTCGCGATACCCTTGCTTTTTCCCCGAACACCGAATGGGAGAAGCGCAGACTGTATCTACGGCTGGTTTGCCTGCGCGCTGACATTCAGAAATATCAGGAGTAGCAGTACGGCTCATAATTATTAGCCGGTCAATTAATTGGCAGTCATGCCGACGGTAGTAGAACGCCGGAGCGACTGCTGTTGCGGGCGATGCCGGAACGGCGCCCTGCGCTTCTTGAAATGTTTCTCCGATTCGGTATTGCCTTGCCGTTCTTCGCTTCCTCGCCGTTTCAGAGGAATCATCTCCCCATCAGGAATGACGATCATGAGCATGCCCCAGCCCATCCGTGTTGCCATCGCCGGCCATGGTAATCTCGGAAGAGGTGTTGAAGCGGCGATGCCGCACAACCCCGACATGAGCCTTGTGGGCATCTTCACGCGGCGCGCACCTGAACAGCTCAGCCCGAAGTGCCCGGCAACGCCGGTATTCTCCATGGCGGAGATATCGGGCCATGCGGATCACATTGACGTGCTGATCCTGTGCGGGGGATCCAAAGAGGATCTGCCGCAACAAGGGCCTGAGCTGGCTGCCCTTTTCAACACTGTCGACAGCTTCGATACGCATGCGCGTATCCCGGAATACTTCGCCGCTATGGATGCATCGGCACGGTCTGGCGGCAGAACTGCGCTGATTTCCGCCGGATGGGATCCGGGAATGTTCTCCATCAACCGCGTTGTCGGCGAAGCCCTGCTGCCCAATGGCGACACCTATACGTTCTGGGGTGACGGCCTGAGCCAGGGGCATTCCGATGCGGTGCGCCGCATCCCCGGTGTGGCCGGCGCGGTGCAATATACGCGTCCGGTTCCGGCCGCGGTTGAACAGGCCCGAAGCGGCGCGAGGCGCGTTCTGACCACGCGGGAAAAACACAATCGCGAATGTTTCGTGGTGCTGGACGAGGGCGCGGATGCGGATCAGGTGCGCGACACGATCATCAAGATGCCGCACTATTTTGCCGACTATGACACAACGGTGAATTTCATCAGTGCGGCGGAACTGGCCAGGGATCATTCGGCGATGTCGCATGGCGGCTTCGTCATCCGCAGCGGCAACACAGCGGCCGGAACAAAACAAACGATAGAATACAGCCTGAAACTGGAGAGTAATCCCGAATTCACGGCCAGTGTTCTGGTGGCTTATGCGCGTGCCGTGCATCGCCTCCACCAGATGGGGCAATATGGCGCCAAGACCGTGTTCGATGTGGCCCCCGGCCTGCTTTCTCCCAAAAGCGCCGAACAACTGCGCGCCGAACAGCTGTAGGATATGATCCGCAGCTACGAAATCGGGGACCGCGCAGCCGGCTGACAGCGGCATGAAATCCGCCTGCCCCTTGCGGGGCAGGCTACGACCTGGCGGCGGCATATTTTTCCGGTTATCCGCCCGGACGGGTAAATCAGCGCAGATAGTTTCGGAAGCGTCGCAGCGAGAGCATGAAAAGCACCGAGCCGATCACGAACAGAGCCAGTATCTGAGGCCAGACCACATCCAGACCCGCGCCGCGGAAGAGCACGCCCTGCGCCAGAATGACGAAATGCGTGTTGGGCGCGGCCAGCATGATGTCCTGCACGATCTGCGGCATGCTCTCGCGCGGCGTGAGACCGCCCGAGAGCACCTGCAGCGGGAGCAGGATGAGCATCAGCAGCAAGCCGAACTGCGGCATCGAGCCTGCCATGGTGGCAAGGAAAATGCCCATCGAGGTCGTGGCGAAGAGATGCACCGCCGCGCCAAGCAGGAATAGCGCCACCGACCCCTGAATGGGAATATCGAGCACGCCCTGCACCACGAAAACGATGGAGGCGGCCGTGGCGGCCAGCACCACCAGCCCCATCGACAGCACCTTGCTGATCATGATCTCGGTCGGCGTGACCGGCATGACGAGCAGATGCTCGATCGTGCCATGTTCGCGTTCGCGGATGAGTGCGGCGCCGGTGAGCACGATGGAGAGCATGGTAACCGATGAAATCACATTCGACAGCGCGCCGAACCAGCCCTTGTTGAGTTCGGGGTTGAAGCGGGCCCGCAAGGCGAGGTCGACGGGAATTTCCGTGGTTCCCCGGTGGCGGTTGAGGAACTCATTGACTTCGCTGGTGACGATCGACTGCACATAACTGCCGCCGGTGAAGGCTTGGCTGACGCGGGTGGCATCGATGTTGAGCTGGATCGAAGGCGAGCGCCCGGCCAGCAGGTCGCGCTGAAAATTCGGCGGAATGTCGAGCGCGAAGGTGTCGCTTCCGGCATCCATGCGCGCGTCCATCTCGGACTGGTCGATCAGCTTCGGCACCACGAAATAGGGGGGATAGAACGCCGTGGTGATGCGCGAAGACACCGGCGACTGGTCCTCGTCGACGATGGCGATGGCGGCGCGGTTGAGCGTCTCGGGCATGGCCGTCACCGCCGTATAGATCGCGACCGTGAAGGCGTAGACGATCAGGAACAACAGCATCTTGTCGCGGCCGAGGCCACGCAGTTCTTTCACGCCCAGATTGTAGATGTTGGCAACACGCATGGATCAGGACGCCTGTTTTTTCAGGAGCACGATGCCGAGGATGAAGAGCACCGGCACGGCAATCAGCAGCGGGATGAATTGCGGGGCGAGGTCGGCGAATTCCAGCGCCTTCGAGAAGGCGCCGCGCGAGATGTTGACGAAATAGGTCGTCGGGTAAATGTTGCCGATAACGGCGCCGAAACCCTGCAATGACGAGACCGGGTCGATGAGGCCGGAATACTGCACCGCCGGGATGAGCGTGAGCAGCGCCGTGCCGAAGATCGCGGCGATCTGGCTTTCGATGAATGTGGAGATCACCAGTCCCATGCCGGTGGTGAAGATCACATAAAGCAGGGCCGCTGCCGTATAGGCCGCGAAGCTTCCCGTGAACGGCACGCCGAATATGTAGACGGCGAAGAAGGACAGCATCACGAAGTTCAGCATGGCAAGCGCCACATAAGGCAGTTGCTTGCCAAGCAGGAACTCCGTGCGGGTTACCGGCGTCACATAGAAGTTGACGATGGAACCCAGTTCCTTTTCGCGCACCACGCTCAGCACCGCCAGCATGGCCGGTATCATCAGAAGCAGGATCGGGATGATGGCAGGAACGATCGCCACGAGGCTCTGGACGTCGGGATTGTAGCGGTAGCGTACTTCGAGCTGGAACTTTCCGGCCGTGGCGGCATCGCCATAGATTTCGCGTGCCTTCTGCATCAGCCATGTCTGATGCACGCCCTGCACATAACCCCGGACGGTTTCGGCGCGCGTGGGCATGGCGCCGTCGATCCATGCGCCGATCTGGACATTGCTGCCGCGCGCGACATCCCGCCCGAAGCCGGGCGGAATTTCGATGGCGAGGCTGAGCTTGCCGCTGGTCATTCGCTGGTCGAGGTCTTCATAGTCCCTGATCGGCTCCTTTTCGATGAAGTAGCGTGAGCCGGCGAGCTGAAGTGCGTAGTCGCGGCTGATGGTGGTGTCGTCGCGGTCGAGCACCGCGAAGGACAGGTCCTCCACATCCATGCTGATGCCGAAGCTGACGACGAACATCAGAAGCACCGATCCGATGATAGCAAGGCTGGCGCGGATCGGGTCGCGGCGCAGTTCCAGCGCCTCACGCTGGGTATAGGCGAACATTCGGCGGAAACTGAAAAAACGCTGATCGGAAGTTTTCCCGGGTTCAGATTCTGGCTCAATGGGCGTGACTGCCGCGGCCTGCGGCTGGCCTGCGTCGCCGATCGCCTCTTCCAGATAGGCAACAAAAGCTTCTTCAAGCGTTTGCGCGCCCTTGCGTCTGATGATCCCGTCCGGCGTGTCGGACACCAGCACCTTGCCGGCATGCATGAGCGAGATGCGGTCGCAGAGCGCTGCTTCGTTCATGAAGTGAGTCGAGACGAAAATGGTGACGCCGTCCTTGCGCGACAGTTCTGCGAGGATTTCCCAGAATGCATCACGCGCCACCGGATCGACACCGGATGTCGGCTCGTCGAGGATCAGGATTTCAGGCGAGTGAATCAGCGCCACGGCCAGCGACAGGCGCTGGCGGATGCCGAGCGGCAGCGCTTCGGGCAGCGCTTCCATAACGGCGCCGAGATCGAAACGGCGCACCATTTCCTCGATGCGGCCGGGAATGGTTTCAGGCGCCATGGCGAACAGGCGCGCATGAAGCTCAAGATTCTGGCGGACGGTAAGCTCGGAATAGAGCGAGAAAGCCTGGCTCATATAGCCGACGCGCCGGCGTATCTCCATGTCGCGCGTGTCGACTTCCTTGCCGAACAGCATGGCAGTGCCTTCACTGGCCGGCAACAGCCCGGTCAGCACCTTCATGGTGGTGCTCTTGCCGCAGCCATTTGAACCGAGGAAGCCAAAAATCTCGCCGCGCGGGATCTCGAAGCTCACATTGTCGACGGCCGTAAAGTTGCCGAAGCGAACTGTGACGTTCTTCGCGCCGATGGCAATGTCGCTGGCGGCATCGGCCGGCCGTGGCGGGATCACCACCTGCTTGTGGCCTCTGCGCTTTTCTTCCGGCAGCAGCGCCACGAAAGCCGCATCCAGATTGTCGGTGCCGGTCCTGGCCAGCAGTTCCGCCGGTGTGCCGGTGGCGAGGATCTTGCCGTCGTCCATGGCCACCAGCCAGTCGAAGCGCTCGGCCTCTTCCATGTAGGCTGTGGCGACGATGACGCTCATGCCTTCGCGCTCGCCGCGAATATCGTCAATCAGCTCCCAGAACTGCCCGCGCGACAGCGGATCGACGCCCGTGGTCGGTTCGTCGAGAATGAGGAGGTCAGGATCGTGGATCAGCGAACAGCACAGGCTGGTTTTCTGCTTCATGCCGCCGGAAAGCTTGCCGGCCGGCCGCGTCGCGAAAGGCGACATGCCGGTGCGTGCCAGAAGCGTGTCGATGCGGTGCTGGCGCTCTTCCTTCGAGTGGCCGAACAGGCGGCCGAAGAAGTCGATGTTCTCGAACACCGACAAGGTCGGGTAGAGATTGCGGCCGAGGCCCTGCGGCATGTAGGCGATGCTGGAATAGGCCTCGCGCCGGTGCCGCCGGTCGGCGATATCGCCGCCCAGCACCTCGACCTGTCCCTCCTGAACCACGCGGGCACCCGCGATCAGCGACAGCAGGCTCGATTTGCCTACGCCGTCGGGACCGATCAGGCCGACCATGCACCCGGCCGGGATCTCGATGTTGATCCCGTCCAGCGCCCGTGTCTCGCCGTAGCTCAGGCCGACATTCTGCAACCGCGCGACGAATTTGCCATCTGGCTTTTCGTCTGACGGCGCCACGGCTTCGGCAGCATCCATGGTCACGGCTTGACGACCTCGCGCAGCTGTGCCGGCCATTCGGCTTCAGGGTCCAGCTTGACATAGGCGACACCCGGCAGCCCGGTCTTCACATACTGGATATATTCGCGCAGAAGTTCAGGCGAAATCTGTGCCTTGACGCGGAACATCAGCTTCTGGCGCTCTTCTTCCGTTTCCACGGTCTTCGGCGTGAACTGGGCGACGTCGGCGACGAAGCTCACCTTGGCGGGGATGACATACTGCGGGACCGCATCCAGCACGATGCGCACTTCGGTGCCCATGGCCACGCGCCCGGCCTGTGCCGTCGGCAGGAAGAAGGTCATGTAGACATCGCCGACATTGACCAGATTGAGCACGCGGCCGCCGCTGGCGATAACTTCTCCGGGCTGCGCCACGCGGTACTGGACGCGGCCATCGCGCGGTGAACGCAGGACGGCATCATTGATGTCGGCGGTGATGCTCTCGATCGCTGCCCTGGCTGCATCCACGGCAGCCTCCGCATCGACGACCTGTGCCTGCGCGGCGCTGATGCCGGCCTCCGTTGCCGCAAGCTGGGCACGGGCTGCATTGACGGCTGCTGCCGCCTCCAGCGCAGCTGCGCGGTCATTGTCCAGAAGCTGCTGCGAAAGATTGCCGGTGCGGGCAAGCTGCTCGGAGCGGACCAGTTTCTTGTCGATGACGTCCTGCTGCGCCTCGCGCTGGGCGACCACGGCCTGCGCGGCAGCGTTCTCGGCATTGCGCTGCTTGACCAGGGCGCCCGCCGTTTCGATGCCGATCGAAGCCCGCTTGAGCTGCGCTTCCAGCTGGCGCCGCTGCGCTTCCATCTGTTCGGTATCCATGCGGGCCAGAACCTGTCCGGCCTCCACGAACATGCCTTCGTCGGCAAGAATCTCCTTGATGCGGCCGGGCGTTCGCGCGGAGATGTCTATCTCCACAGCCTCTATGCGCCCGTTGCCCGCGACAATGCCGTCAGGCAGTCCGGAACCATCGTAGAACCGCCAGAAATAGTAGCCTCCCGCAACCACTGCGGCGACCACTATGGCCACAATCCAGTTCTTGGCAGATTTCATGATGCTGTAACCTCTGCATTTGCGGCGGCGATGAGCCCGCACTCGAAAGAGGGCGCGAACGGAGAAACCCGCGCCGGACCGGACAGGATATATTTCACTTGATCCCCTCGCTGCCTGATCCGCCGCGAACCGGCGGTCATGATACTTAAATTCGGTGTCCCTCGAAGTGAAACGGATGTTTCGATTTACTTCGAGTCGTTAAGTCGCGGATGACGGTATCTTCAAATCCGGAGAGTGCAACCTGTTGCTTGCTCTTTCCTTACCTGAAGGTTTAACGTGCCCGGATCAGCCGACCTGTCGTGAAGCGGCAATGAGCGCGACATTCCTGTCGAACACCTGCCGCCCTTCGGCGGCGACGCTGCTGACGACCTTCTGCACGAATTCCCTGCTGCTCTTGACCGCATCGGACGGCTGCTCGGCTTCCGAAAGCTTTTTCAGATAATCGGCCTGATACTGGAGCTGTTTGGCTGTGGTGCTGAGCACGCCACCCCAGAGGCCGACGCCGAACCGCACCTGTGCGGCTGTTGCCACGGCAAGCCAGTCGGGTCGAAACAGGGATGGAAAGCGGGCGTAATGCGTCTGCGCTTCAGTCGGTTTCCCCTCGGCCATGATCGTCCACTCCTCGCAATGATGAGAACCTTCGACCCCAGGATTCACCGAAGCGGATGAATCGTCATTGATCTATGTCAACAATGTTGACCTCCATTGCCGATAGAAGCAAGCTGTATCGCGAAAGCATGAGGCCACGAAGAATTCCCAGATGACCGTTCCCCACATAGCGCCAGTCAGAACAGCAGCCGCCAGCTCTGGCGGAAACACCCGCGAGCGCATTCTCAGGGCTGCCATGGCGCGTTTCGCGACCCAGTCTTACAGCACCACCTCGCTGCGCGATCTGGCGTCCGATGTCGGTGTGGATGTGGCCTATGTCCACCGCTGCTTCGGTTCCAAGGAAAATCTGTTCCGGGCGTCCATCCGTGCGGCCATGCGGCCGGACTGGATGTTTGCCGGCAACATTCAGGAACTCGCCGCCACCCTTGCACGGCAGACGCTGGGCGACGAGCCGCAAAATGAAGTCCGCATGCTGGACATTGTTTTCCGATCCTTCTCCAGTCCTGATGCCTCGCAGGTGCTGCGTGAGGTGCTGATGGAAGATTTCATCGGCCCTATGATTGCCGCTCATCCGCATGTGTCGAAACGCCAGGCCGCCCTGGTGGCCGCTTTCTTTGCCGGTGTCAGCATTCTGCATGACGTCATCGGCAGCGAACCGCTACTCGAAGGTGATGACGGCGAGACCGAACGTCTCTTCGTGCTGGCACTTGGTCAGCTGCTGGGCAACGGCCCATGTGCCACCCCTTCTTCTCCTCTATGGAAAGGTGAATCCAGTGAGTGCTCAAACATCTCCGCGGAACAAGGCGCCTGCCAGGAGCCAGACGCAGCTTCGGAAGACCAGCAAAAATGCCGTTATTCCGCGGGCGATTGACGAGAGCGTCTCGTCCGAAGCCTACCGTGCCATCGACCAGATGCGCGAGGCGCTGAGCGCGCATCTCACCGGGGGGCTGTCGCCGGCCTCGCTCGCTCTGGCGCTCATCGACTGGAACATCCATCTTGCCGCCGCGCCCGGCAAACGGCTTGAACTCATTGATAAGGCCATCCGCAAATCTGCCCGGCTTTCCACCTATCTGGCAGCCGCCGCCGTCGATCCCGAAACGCCGCCCTGCATAGAGCCGCTGCCGGGAGATTATCGTTTCAAGGCGCAGGCCTGGTCGCAGCAGCCCTTCTCGTCTTTCGCCCAGTCCTTCCTGCTCGCGCAGCAATGGTGGCACAACGCGACCCATGAGGTGCCGGGCGTAACCCCGCACCATGAGGACGTCGTGTCCTTCACGGCGCGGCAGATGCTGGATATGCTCTCGCCGTCCAACAACCCCCTGACCAATCCCGAAGTGCTGGCCAGAACTCTGGAGGCGGGCGGCACCAATTTCGTGAAGGGCTTCCAGAACTGGCTGGAAGACGCCGCCCGCACCCTATCGGGCCGGCCGCCGGTCGGGACGGAGAATTTCACGCCGGGAGAGGAAGTCGCCGCCACACCGGGCAAGGTGATTTATCGCAACCATCTGATCGAACTGATCCAGTATGAACCCGCGACGGACAAGGTTCTGGCCGAGCCGGTTCTGATCGTGCCTGCGTGGATCATGAAATACTATATTCTCGACCTGTCCCCGCACAATTCGCTGGTGCGCTATCTGGTGGAGAAGGGCCACACGGTTTTCTGCATCTCTTGGCGCAATCCGACCGCCGATGACCGCAACCTGACCATGGACGACTATCGCAAGCTCGGCGTCATGGCCGCGCTCGATGCCATCAATGCGATCGTGCCGGACCGTAAGATCCATGCCACAGGATATTGTCTTGGCGGCACGCTGCTTTCGATCGCAGCCGCGGCGATGGCGCAGCGCAATGATGATCGCCTTGCCTCGCTGACCCTGTTTGCCGCGCAGACCGATTTCGCGGAACCCGGCGAGCTTGCGTTGTTCATCGACCACAGCCAGCTGCATTTCCTTGAAAGCATGATGTGGAACCGTGGCTATCTGTCTTCCGACCAGATGGCCGGAGCGTTCCAGCTTCTGCGTTCCAACGACCTGATCTGGTCGCGCATCGTGCGCGATTACATGCTGGGCGAACGCACGACCATGAACGACCTCATGGCGTGGAACGCGGACCCCACGCGCATGCCCTATAAGATGCATGCCGAATATCTGAAGCGGCTTTATCTCGACAACGAACTGGCCACGGCGCGCTTCATGGTTGAGGGACGCCCCGCCGCGATGCAGAACGTGCGCGTTCCGATGTTCGTCGTCGGCACCGAGCGGGACCATGTTGCTCCATGGCAATCCGTCTACAAGATCCACCAGCTCACCGATGGCGATCTTGTCTTCGTGCTGACCAGCGGCGGCCACAATGCCGGCATCGTCAGTGAGCCCGGCCACAAGGGGCGCCGCTACCGCATTGCCGAGCGGCGCCAGCATGATCCCTATCTCGATCCGCAGGAATGGGTCGAGGCAGCTTCGGCGAAAGACGGTTCGTGGTGGCTCGAATGGTCGGACTGGCTGCTTGAGCGCTCGACGAAAGAGAGGGTCGCTCCGCCTTCAACCGGCGCCGCCGAAAAGGGCTATGCGCCTCTTGAAGACGCCCCCGGCACCTATGTCTTTCAGCGATAGGATGATCATGCAGACCCAGCTTCTGACCAACCGCACCTTCGACCAGTTGCAGATCGGCGACAGCGCCTCCATCGTGCGGGTTGTCGGCCGTGACGACATCGAGCTGTTTGCGACGGTGTCAGGCGATGTAAACCCTGCCCATCTCGATGCCGCTTTCGCGTCCACCGACCTGTTCGGCCACATCGTTGCCCATGGCATGTGGACCGGCGCGCTGGTGTCGGCCGTGCTCGGCACCAGGCTGCCCGGCCCGGGCACCATATATCTTGGACAGGAGTTCCATTTCCTGAAGCCGGTCGCTCCCGGCGATACGGTCACCGCGACGGTGAAGGTGACGGAGAAGCGGGCCGACAAGAACATTGTTCTGCTCGATACCATCTGCACCAATCAGAAAGGCGAGGACGTGCTGTCCGGGGTCGCGACAGTGATTGCTCCCTCCCGTTCGGTGGAATGGCAGGCGACACGGCTGCCCGATGTCTCATTGAGGCGGCACGACCGCTACGAGGCTTTCGTGCGTGAGGCCAGAAGTCTTCCCACAGTGCGTGCGGCCATCGTGCATCCCTGTTCCACGGCTGCCATTCTGGGTGCCGTGGAGGTGCGCGACGAAGGGCTTTTCGACCCCCTGCTGATCGGCCCGGAGGAAAAGATCCGGGCGGCGGCGGAAGCTGCAGGCGTCGATCTTGCCGGAATTACCATCGAAGCGGTCGAGCACAGCCACGCCGCGGCAGCCCGCGCCGTCGAACTGGCGGTGGCGGGCAAGGTTTCGGTGCTGGTCAAGGGCAGCCTGCATTCCGACGAATTGCTGGGTGCCGTGGTGGCGAAGGATTCCGGCCTGCGCACCGAGCGGCGCATCAGCCATGCGTATGGCATGGATGTGCCCGCCTATTCCAAGCCGATCATCATCACCGATGCGGCCATCAATATCCAGCCGACGCTGGAGCAGAAGCGCGACATTTGCCAGAACGCGATCGACCTTCTGCGGATACTGGGCGTCGAGACGCCGCGCGTCGCGGTTCTCGCCGCCGTGGAGACGGTGAACCCCAAGATGCAGGTCACGCTCGATGCCGCCGCGCTCACGGTTATGGCCGCGCGCGGGCAGATCACCGGCGGCAAGGTCGACGGTCCTCTGGCCTTCGACAATGCCGTAAGCATGGATGCGGCGAAGATGAAGGGCATCGTTTCCGATGTGGCCGGTCAGGCCGACATACTGCTTACGCCCGATCTGGAATCGGGCAACATGCTTGCCAAGCAGCTTATCCATTTTGCCGGCGCGACTGCGGCCGGGCTTGTGCTTGGCGCGCGCGTGCCGATCGTGCTGACCAGCCGTTCCGATCCGCTCAGCGCGCGGATCGCCTCGGCGGCTCTCGCAAAGCTGGTTGCGGCCAGAAAGTCTCTCGCGGGGAAGCTGCCGGCATGAGCCAGAAAATGCTTGTAACCTTCAATGCCGGTTCCTCGACGGTGAAGATCGGCCTGTTCGCGCTCGATCAGGGCAAAGTCCGGCGTATCGGCAAGGGCATGATCGACTTTCGTCAGACGCCACTTCGTTTCCAGCTCTCGGAGGGGCCGGATCGGTTCGACGTGGAACTGGAAGCACAGCCGGGCGAGGAACTGGATGCCGTTCTCGGCGAAGCGTTCGAGCGCCTGTCATGGCATTATGATCTCGATGATGTCGCGGCCATCGGCCATCGCGTGGTGCATGGCGGCGACCTGTTCGACGGGCCGGTCGCTATCGATGACGAGAGCCTTACGCAGATCGGGAAACTGGTCGAGCTGGCCCCGCTGCACCAGCCGCAGGCGTTGAGGCTGATCGACGCCATTGCGCGCCTTCGACCGGGCATTCGTCAAACGGCTTCGTTCGACACGGCTTTTCATGGCACAAACGCGGATGTCGTGCGGCGTTTCGCCCTGCCGCGCGCCCTGCATGATGAAGGCATTAAGCGCTACGGCTTCCATGGCCTGTCCTACAAGTTCATCGCCGGTGAGCTGGCGCGCCGCGATGCCGGAGCTGCCGCTGGCAAGGTGGTGGCCGCCCATCTGGGCTCGGGCGCGAGCTTGTGCGGCATGGAAAACGGCGTCAGCCGCGACACCAGCATGGGCTTTTCCACGCTCGACGGCATACCCATGGCGACGCGCTGCGGCGCGCTGGATGCGGGCGTGCTGCTCCACCTTCTGGCCGCTGGCGGGCGCAAGCTCGGCGAGGTAGAGGACATTCTCTACAATAAGTCCGGCCTGCTCGGCATTTCCGGCATCAGCGCCGACAGCCGCGTTCTGCTCGAAAGCGACCGGCCTGAGGCCCGCGAGGCCATCGAGGTGTTCACCTTCCGCATCGCCGGCGAGATGGCACGGCTTGCCGCCACGCTTGGCGGGCTGGACGCCATCGTCTTCACCGCCGGCGTTGGCGAGCACCAGCCGGCCGTGCGCGCCGATGTGTGCGAAAGGCTGCAATGGCTTGGCGTCGCGGTCGACCCGGAGGCCAACAAGGCCAATGCCCCGGTGATCAGCAGCGCCGGGAGCCGTGTGTCCGTCTTCGTGATTCCAACGGATGAGGAACAGGTGATCGCCGACGAAGCCCTGTCGGTCATCAGAGAGTAGCAGGGCCGATGTTTCCCGGCATCGGCACATAACATGGTGCCGGGTGCCGGTCTTGAAGCAATGGAAAGGCGTCAGGCCTCTTCCGCTGCGGATTTCAGCCGCGCGGCGGCTTCAGCTCGACGAAGCGCTTTCGGAACCAGTCGCGCAGCATGTCCTTTTCATAGGCGAGCCGTTCGGTGGAATTGCGTGCAGAGGCGCGCCACATATAGCTGAGGTCGCTTACGGTTTCCTCGCCGCTGGCGATGATTTTGCCGTTCTGGCGAAGCGTGTAACGGATCACGAAGCGCGGCGGCGTTGTGTCCCTCAGGATACGAACATCATTGAATGTCGGCTGCCACCGCTCGTAGCGCCCGGCCAGCCGTGCATCGAGCACGGTGATTTCCAGCTTCTCGCCCGCGGTGAGATAGCGTTTGTCCAGGCGCTCGAAATGGCGGGTCAGCTCCCTGATCACGCCTTCCCGCTTCGACGCGTTGCGGAAATCTTCGTCCCGATATTTTTCCGGTTTGACAAATGTGACATTGACCGCCGCCGCTGCACCTGCAGTGCCTAGCAGCAGGGCAGCCAGCATGGCCGTGGCGATTCTGGAGGCGCGCATGACTTTTCCCTTACGAATGAATGTCGCTCACAACTGACAAATAAGCGCCTGACGAACCTATTTCATCCCATATTCAAAAGAACGTCTACCGCTCACCAGAAAAATATGACACTAGAAGTCATCTTTATGGCAGGGCGACGCTTTCGGATCGCCTCACCCTCCGAAGCGCCGGATCATGTCGCGCTGACCATGAACAGTTTTGATGCCAACGGGGATGAATTCAGGGGTCCGGGGAAAAGCTGCCGGCCGGCTGCTTACGCAGAAGCCGGGTCGTTCTCGTGTGCCGGAAGCAACCGCGTTTCCGCGTTGGCTTGCATTTCTGATCTCCGTGGTCGTGCATATTGGCGCGGGCATGGTCCTGATTGCCTTTTCCTTTTCGGCAGATCACCCGGTTCCTGAACCCGAGCCCATGGCGATCATGGTCGAATTCGTCGCGGATCCGACCACCGAGAATGAGGAACCGCAGGAAGCCCGCAAGGGCGATCCGGAAGCGGATGCGCCGGAAGAAGCCGTTCCGGAACAAAACGATGTGGAAGAGGTAGAGGAACCCGAACCGGAAGAAGCTGTCGTGCAGCCCGAGCCCCTGCCCGACAGCATTCCCGTGCCGGCGCAGCGCCCGAGCCCTGAAACGCGAAAGGTCGAGGAAAGCGCGCCTGACAAATCGAAGGTCGAAAAGGCCAGAGGACTGGAAGACGATCCGCTGCCCGACATTCCGCAGGCGGACGAGCTGAAACTGGCCAATGATGCCGATGCCACCCTTGCCATGGAGGCCATGCGCGGGGTCAACCGCAATGTTCAGGCCGAGCAGAAATGGCTGGGGCGTCTTGCCGCTCATCTCGAACGGCGCAAGCGCTATCCGAAAGCGGCGCTGTCACGCCGGCAGGAGGGGCTGGTGCAGGTTCGTTTCGTCGTCGCTCCGGACGGGACGATCGTGTCACCCGAACTGGTCAGCCCGTCCGGCGTGCCGGAACTGGACGAGGAAGTGCTCGGTCTGCTGCGGCGGGCCTCGCCGGTTCCCAAGCCCCCGCCGGACGTCAACACTTTCGTCACGGTGCCGATCAGCTTCACGATAGAGCGCTGATCGGGCGCGATCGGAAAAGGCCCTGCCGGGCGGGCAGGACGATCGCCAGGCAAGGTCGGTTTCGGGGTTCAGCCCTTATAGGTGTAAAAGCCCTCGCCGGTTGCGATGCCGAGCTTGCCCTTGTCGATGTAGTTTTCCTTCAGCCACGCGGCCAGCTTCTGATGATGCTCGTTGCCGTGCGACAGGATGTTGTAGGGCGTGGTCAGGCCGATGATGTCGTAGATCTGGAACGGCCCCATCGGGGCGCCGGTGGCGATGCGCCAGACCTTGTCCACATCGTGCGGTTCCGCATAGCCGCCGGCGGCGAGTTCGGCAGCGGCGTTCAGGAGCGGGACGAGCAGGGAGTTCAGCACATAGCCCGCCTTCTCCTTGCGCA
This sequence comes from Aquamicrobium lusatiense, assembly GCF_014201615.1. NCBI lineage: Bacteria > Pseudomonadati > Pseudomonadota > Alphaproteobacteria > Hyphomicrobiales > Phyllobacteriaceae > Aquamicrobium > Aquamicrobium lusatiense. The sequence goes on from NZ_JACHEU010000008.1 coordinate 63,418, forward strand.
CCGGGATCGGCACCATGCCGATCTCGCCTGCAAACTCCACAAGCGTGTCGAAGACGGCCGGATCGGTGTCGGCCGTGCCCATCACCTCCGCGGTGTTGAACTTCCAGATGCTGTTGGCGAAATGCAGGGCGAGAAACCGGTCGGGGCGGCCGGTGGAATCCTTCATGGCGCTGGGCAGGAGCGTCGAGGAGTTGGTGGCGAAGATGGTCTTCTGCGGGGCCAGTTCGCCAAGCTTCGCATAGGTCTCCTGCTTGAGGCTGAGAAGCTCGGGAATGGCCTCGATCACCAGATCCGCATCGGCGACGGCTTCAGCAAGGTCGGCGGACAGAGAAAGGCGCGACAGCGTGGCTTCGGCCTTGCCGCCGGCCGCACCCGGCACTTCCTTCGTGTAGGTCTCGACCAGCCCGGCGAAACGCTTGCGGGCTTTTTCAAGGGCTGCCTCATTGATGTCGTATGCGGTGACATCGAAGCCGCTATAGGCTGTCTGGAAAGCGATCTGCGCACCCAGAACGCCCGTGCCGAGCACCGTTACCTTGCGGATATCTGTCATTGCCGAACTCCTTGTCCCTCAACAGGCAAGCTCTCCGGCAATCATGGGTGCCGCCGGGGCTATCTTGCAGAAAGGCATTATGTTGCCCTCCTGCAAAGACGTAACCACTTTCCGGTGACATTTCAGCGGTCTGGTATCATTTGCCGCGGCGACGCAGCGTAAGCTTTTCCGGCAAATGAGAGCTTGGTTTCAGGTGACGATCTCCGCCGTTTCGATGACGGCATGGAGGAGAACGTCGGCGCCTGCTGCGGCCCATTCCTTCGAGATGTCCTCGGCCTCGTTGTGCGACA
>NZ_JACHEU010000009.1 GCF_014201615.1 Aquamicrobium lusatiense
ATCGCTCGCGCCATGGGCGAAGCTGCGCACCAGCAATCCGTGGTAGCCGGCGGCCAGAAGCCTTGCGGCGAAGGCCTGCGTCGGGGCTTCGCCGGTGGCTTTCATCTGGTCGCGCCAGGTGGCGTCGGCAAGGGCTTGCGGGGTCATACCTTCGGCCCGCAGGGCGCGCTCGTTAGCGCCAACAGCGCCGAAAGCTTGGCCACCATCCAGCAGCTCGACCCGGTTTATGTGGATTTCACCCAATCGGCGAACGAACTTCTGCGTCTTCGCCGCGGGCTTGAAAACGGCGCCCTCACCAATGCTAGATCGGGGGAGGCGCGGGTTCTGCTTCGCCTCGACGATGGCGGCGAATATGCCCACGCTGGCCGTCTCCTCTTTCTTGAAGCAGCCGTCAACGCGACCACCTGGCAGGTGACGCTTCGCGGCGAATTTCCCAATCCCGAAGGCGACCTGTTGACCGGCATGTATGTGCGCGTGTTGATCGACCAGGGCGTCGAGCAGAACGCGGTCGCCGTTCCGCAGCAGGCGATCCAGCGCGATTCCGGCGGGCGCTCGCAGGTCTATGTGGTGACGGACGCGAAGCTGGCCGAACTCAGGCCGGTGCAGGTCGGACGTAACGTGGGCAATCGCTGGATTGTCGAAGAAGGCCTGAAGGCTATGTCGCAAATTCGATCTTGGGATGAAATGAACCCAAGGTCGACAGCATTATGCAGCAAGGATTTCGAACTGTTCGGCAAGTGACGGCGCCGGATTGAAGGCATACCTCGGCTGTCGTTTGCGCATCATGTGCACCATCTCAATGCCGGAAAGGATGGTGGCGGCGCAGGTCAACGACTTGCAGCCAAGCATAGATCGTATTCGGCGTTTGATGCGGCGATGATCCTGCTCAATGCGATTGTTGAGATACTGGCTTTGTCGGATGCGGATCGGCTACAACGTTAACCGCGAACGGTCACGCAACCGGTTTTGACTGTCGCAGGCAATGATTGCCTCCCGGTTCGTCTGGCTGCCGTCAATGATAATGCGATCCGGCCGGCCATGCCGCTTCAAAGCCTTGCGGATGAAGCGCTTGGCGGCCAACAGGTCACGATACTCGCTGAAGAGGAATTCGACCGTGTCGCCGAGGCTGTCGATGGCGCGGTACAGATACATCCAGCGACCCCGAACCCGCACATAGGTCTCATCGATATGCCATTTGCCGGTGACGGCACGCCTCCGGTGATTGAGCTGCTCCAGCAACAGCGGCGAGAAACGAATGACCCAGCGGTGGATCGTGGAATGGTCAACGCGAATACCCCGTTCGGCCATCATCTCTTCCAGATCGCGCAGGCTCAGATTTTAGGCCAAGTACCAGCGTACGCAAAGCAGGATCACCGAACGGTTGAAATGACGGCCTGAAAACATGGAAGCACCTGAGTACAAGGAGCGCCATCCATAACATCAGCTTCGTTGACGTCGAATTTGCGGCACAACCTCGTAATCACCTTCAACAATGCTTGCCGGAGACCGAAGGATGACAGCAACGATCCGTTCCTGCCACAGGACCTGATCGCCAGCCCACTCAGTTGCGGATGACGATCAGGGGACCGACATGGTTGGTTCGGATGCCGAGGGCCTGTTCGAGGAAGGCGAGCGCGGCATCGGTGTTTGTGACCGCCATCGTTCCGCTGACCCGCCGCTGCGCCAGCTCGCTGGGCGCGATGACGATGCGGCCATAGAAGTGGCGGCGCATCTCCTCGACTACATAGGAGAGCGGCGCATTGTCGACGACGAGTTGTCCGCGCCGCCATGCTACCGCCATCATGCCGTCGGCCTGTCTGACTGCGCTGGCCCGCGTTGCGGGGTCATATATCGCCTGTTCGCCTTCGCTGATGCGAATGGAGGTATTTTCTGCGTCTGCAATGTCCACCTGCACCGCACTGTGCGTGACCGTGACATCCGTTTCCGTATCACCCAGCCGCACGTCGAACGCCGTGCCAAGGGCGGTGATGCGCACGTCGCCGGCTTCCACCCGGAAAGGCCGGCCGGGATCGGGCGCCACATCGAAATATGCCTGCCCGCGCAGCAGCCGGACAGTGCGGACGCTCCCGTCAAAATCATGGGCTAGCGCGGATGAGGCGTTGAGCTGCACGGAAGAACCGTCTTCGAGCGTGATGAGCGGCATTTCGCCGGTTCGGGCGATCACGTCCGCGCGAAGGCGCATGGGGCCGTCGAGCATCATGAACAGCGAGCCGGCAAGGAGCAGGACAAGAAGGGAGCCGACAATCGGTTTGGCTGCGCTGCGCGGATTCACCTCGAAATCGCGCAAGGCCGGATCGGATTCGATGGCGATGCGGGCCTCGCCCATCAGGCGTTCGGCAGCCGCATAGACCCGGCGGTTGTCCGGGTCGCCGCCAAGCCATTGCCGGAAAGCCGCCTTGTCGGCGGCAGCTTGCCCTGCATTTCTGTTGCGCAGAATCCAGTCGGCGGCCTCTTCATGGCGTTTTCGCTCAGCGCGCGTCGCTCGTCTGGCCGGCATGGTCGCTTCCCTAAATCCTGCTGCCTCACTCTGGAGACGAACAAACCCGCCGATTTGGGACGTTGGAAGCGCCCTCACGAAGACTATGACATGGTCTTTCGCCGGAGGCTGTCCGGGCCGGCGCAATGGCCATGCTCAACGGTTCCATGACCAGACGGACAGGTCCTTTTCTATCGTCGTCAGCCGTTCCAGGCAATGGCTGAGCGCCCGCCGCAAGTGCCGGTCGACCATGTTGCGCGAGATCCTTAGCCGGACGGCGATCTCGTCCGGTGAGAGCTGGTGCAGCCGGTACAGGATGAAGGCGGCACGCCGGCGTTCGGGCAACTCGGAGATCGCTTCGCGAAGGATCGCGATGCGCGCCTCGATCTCCAATGCACGATCAGGCGAGGCGTCTTCCGCCGCGATGGAACGCGCCTCCTGCTCGCTGCCGGAAAACAGATGCGCCTCGAAGCGTTCGCGACGGAAACGGTCAATGCCCAGATTGACGGCAGCCCGGCACAGATAGGCCTTGACCGAGTGCTTGTCGCGAAGAACGTCCGGCTGGCTGGCGAGCTTCAGATAAAGATCGTGTACGATGTCGAGTGCTGTCGCGCGTGACCGGCTGCGTCGGCCAGCCGCCGCCACTATCTCCTCGTAATAGTCCTCGATCGCGCGGTTCAGCAATTCGTTGCTGTCGATGTCGCTCAAGGAAACAGAGCCGGACAGGGTTGGCATCGCTTCGCTTTCGTCCCCGATCGCTTCCAGCAAGTAGGCCGACGTCCGGTGGCTTCGGACACGGAAGCGGGCGCAACCGCGTTCCTGCATTCCCCTCGCTTCCAACCCGTCGGCACCCGCCGATTGAATTGCCGCCAATGCAACGGCACATCATGCTTAGCGGGAGTGCAAAGACGTGCAATAGCAGCAGGTTAGATCATTTCAACTGACCAAAGCACACAGCTGGTTAAAGTGGATACAAGAAGTCATGTTTATGTCTGATTTCGTTGCAGGAATCGGTTCGGCAACGGAATTCGAGGTCGAATGAAATGGCCGTTTGCCTGGGAATTAATCTCGGCCCGTGTTGCAGTTGCGCAACAGTTTCCTGCCTTCGAACTGAAGGATCGGTGACCCTTAATTCTTCGACGCGCTTCGTCCTGAGGTTCTCTTGGGAGGCAACTTCCGCTTCGGCGCCATGGCGAGTTTTCCGCCCGCTGGCGCCGGCCGCCGGGAGCGGAATTGTTATCCCGCTCCCGTAAAGGTCAGAACCTTGCCTTGACGTTGAGCCCGACGGATCGCCTCGGGCCGAGCTGGGCGTAAGCGGGTATGGCGTCCACATCCGTGCCGGTGAAATAGATCTCGTCCAGCAGATTCTCGGCGAAGACATTGATTTCCCAGTTGTCCTGGACGAAGCCGATCTGTGCGTTGACGATGAAGCGGGAGTCGAGCGAATCCTGCGGGGCGACACCGAAGATCGCCTTGGAACCCGAGGTGTATTTCGCGTCGGCGCCGACATAGAAGCCGTTGTCGAAATCGTACCGCCCGCCGAAGCCGACGGTCCATTCGGGGGCGTTCGGCAGGCGCTCGCCGGACAAGTCGCCATAGGTCGGCCCCAGGTCGAAACGTTCGAACTTCGCGTTAAGATACCCGATCGAGGCGAATGCGGAGAAGGCGGGGGTCACCTGCCATGTGGGCTCGATTTCGAAGCCCCAGGCCCGCGATTCCGCCGCATTACGCGTTTCCCGATATGCCGCATTGAACGGGTCGGGCCGAACCTCGATCTGCTGGTCTTTGTACTGCGTCAGGAACAGATTCGCATTCAGCGCCAGCCGGTCGTCGAGCAGGCGGCCCTTGTAGAACAGCTCGAAGCTGTGCGCTTTCTCCGGCTCATAGGTAAAGACTGCCCTGCTGCGGGTGTTGATGTAGTAGCCGCCGCTTCTGAAGCCTTGCGAGTAAGTGAGGCCCACCCGGTGATTGTCGTCGAAGCTCTTCGATATGCCCACTTTCGGAACGAAGTGCACTTCTTCGATGACCGGGACGCCGCTGCCCGAAGCAAGCACGGTGCCGGTGACCGGATGCGCGACCGAGACATAGGCTTCGTCCCTGCTGCGCAGATAATCGAGCCGCCCGCCGAGTGTGACGTCCCAGGTCGGCACGAATTCATAGGTGGCCTCGCCAAAGACCGCCAGATTGGTTGTGCGGCCATAGATGGTCTGATGCTGCCGTGCAAGCGGCAGCGGCGAGAAGGGAGCCACGATTATCAGATCGGAATCGGTGCTCTGGTAGCTGCCGTAGAGGCCCGCGACCCATTGCCAGCGGTCTGCCTCGTAGTTCAGGCGCAATTCCTGTGACAGCAGCGTGTCGTCGACCGTGCCGTGCCGGCTTGTCGAATAACCCGGTTCTCCGGTTTCGATCGACTTGCGCACGGTCGCGCCGTCATTCAGGCCGGTCAGCGAGGTCAGCCGCAGCGTTTCCGAAAAATCATGTGTTATTTCGAGGCCGACGCTGTGCATCTTGTGCGGGCGGTATTCGGCATCGTTCGGTATGGAAAAGAAATCGCCGCGGAAATCGTCGAAATCATACTCACCCGGTTTGATCCCGATGAAATTGGTGACCGGATTTTCCTTGGAGAAGACATAGGAGAGCAGCGCCTTCGTTTCCGGCATTTCCGCCGGTTCGAACAGGAGCTTGCCGCGGATGTTGTAGCTCAGGTCCGTCGAAAAGTCGTCGAACCTCGCAAAGCTCTCATATGTCGGCATGTTGATGGGCGTCTTGCTGCGCTCGTAGGTGCCGGACATGCGCAGGGCGATCTGGTCCTCGACAAGTGGCGTGTTGACCATGAAGGCGCCGCCAACCCTGCTGTTGTTTCCGACCGTCGCCGAAAGTGCGGCCTCCTTTTCGAAGACGGGATCCTTCGACTTGATGTAGATCGCGCCCGTCGTGGCGGCGCGGCCGCTGAGCGTCGATTGAGGACCGCGATAGACTTCGACCTGCTCCACATCCCACAGGGATCTCGGCGCGCGGCGGGCATTCCAGCGTGTCTGCAGGACGCCGTCGACGTAGAGCGACCCGACCGGGGTGCCTCCGGGAACGAAACCTTCCGAGCTCATGCCGCGAATGACGAAACCGGAATTGGCATCCGCGCCGTCCATGACGTTGCCCATACGGCGGAAGCTATCCTGGAGCGTGCGGATGCTGCCGCCTTCGATGTCTCGTGCGGTTACGACGTTGACGCTCGATGCCGACCTGCCAAGCGTCGTGGTGTCACGCGAACCGTAGATGATGATGGGAGCGAGCATTGTCGCGCCCGCTATGGAGGCAGCGTAATTTGTGTCGCTGGCGGAAGCGGCACTGATGGATAGCACGACCTGATTGCCACCGGCGAAACGGGCGCTCAGGCCGGTTCCGCCAAGAACGGCATTGAGCGCCTGAGCCGGCGTGAGATTGCCACTGGCACCGCGTGTGGTCTTGCCTCGCGCCAGATCAGCATCGAACAGGATCTGCAGTCCGGACTGCGCGGCAAGCCGGTTGAGCGCGGGAGTCAGGGGGCCGGCCGGAACCGAGATGGGTTGCTGGGCCGAATGCGCCGGGGCTGTGCTTTGGGCGACTGCCGGAACCGTCCAGGTGAGCGCCAGCATGGTGCTGGCCATCAGAGCAAACCGCCGATGGCCGGGATGTCCGAATGTCAATCTCCGTAGTCTCTTCATAGCCATGAAAGCCCCCGTTCAGTCGGCGTTCAAGGCGCCGCGATTTGTTGCAGGGAGCGGATGACAGATCCGCTCACTGTCTTGACGAATGGGGAGTGGCAATCGGGACTCTGCCCGGGGAAAAATCTTCGCGCCTGCCGGTTCGTGTTTTCCAGCAACTGTGGCGAGTGTCGCTTTCGCCGCAACCGAGACGGCGACGTATCGCTGCGCTCACGCTTCTTCGTCCCGTTCTTTAGGCGGTTTCAGCATGCATGTCGAGCACAGCTCGCCGCTTTCGATCATGTCAGAGCGGCTTCTTCTCTGTACAAGGGGCAAGCTGTTGATGGATCGCAAGCGTGCCTGATGGAATGCAATCCTTCGCCGCTGACGCCTTGACCTGGAGCTTCAGGTCAAAGGCTTTCCCTGCTCTCGGCAAGGGGCAGCCTGACAGTCGCCGACACCGAGCTCGACGGACGCAATCACCAGTGTCGAGGTGTGGGCTGGGTGACGAAATCGGTTATTGCCTCCCGGCTTTACCAAGCGCTCTCGTCCGGAAGCGTGACATGCCTTCGATTTAGTTGCCTTGCGCCGGCTGCGTGCGAGAGTCTGTGCCGAGCGCAATCGCGTCGTGTCTGTTCCGTTGCACCAGACCTGTCAGGAAATGGACTTGATGCGCTACCACCTCCATCGTGGTTTCGGGACCAGGCGGACGCAGGGCGCGACTGGCGGCAAATGTCGCGAGACCGACAACCGTCACGATCGCGACGATCAGCAACACGACGAAGCGGTTGCGCAGACATCGCGTCACTGCCTGCATTTTCACCGGCACGGTGAGCTAGTATCCGCCATTACGCATGTCTTGGACACCGGCTTGCCCTTGGCTTTCTCCAAGTTTGCGCCGAAGCCGGCTCTCATCAGGGCATCGATCGAGCGATCCAGTGGATCGCGGCCGCGGCCTTGCGTCAGATCGAGCAAATGGTCGCGTGATAGGAGCCGGCCGGGACGGTCAAGAAACGTGTTCAGGAGATCGAATTCGGCGCCGGTCAGGTTCACTTCAGCGCCGTCATAGCGCGTGACGCGGCGCAGTTGCGGATCGACCTCGAAGTCCGCGAAACTGTAGGTATTCGTTTCAGGCGCGGCCTTCTCCTCATGGCCGGCACGGCGCAGCCCAGCCTTGATGCGAGCAGGGCTTGGCGTCAAGCGCATCATCACCGACAAGCTGCGATCCTGTGGTGCCGCCAGGCGCCAGGTCACGGCACATGTCGAGCATCGCGCTCACAAGGGTCTGAACAACAGAGTAGAGAATTCTCATCTGCCATTCCGAAAGCGGGAACGAACCCGGCGAGGGTTACGGTCGATCGGATCGCTGCAGTATTTCGTCTCGATCTTCTCAGTTGGCCGAAACCACTTCGTTCCCGCCAGGTCAACCGCTCTGCAACCCAAATCCGATCCTTCCGTTAGGGCGCCATGGCCGAATGGACAACCGCTGCGCTACAGATCGCCTGAATTCAGTTCACAGCGTCCGCGCGACTGTACGTCAAACAACCTGACCGCACCAGGCTGTCTGCTTTACCACACTCGGAGGAAAGAATGGGCGCAGCGCAACTGATACCAGTCCTTGTCTACTCCAGCGATACGCCCCAGAAACGCGGCTGTTCCCCGGCCCAGGCGCCATAGTTCTTGACGCGATCCCTGTACGCAGTGGTGACTTCACCGCTGGCCCATATGAGAAGTCCCGGATCCGCCATGTAAAGTGAGTGCAATTTTTCGTACAGAGAACGGCGTTCCGATACGGGCGTGGCGACGAGCTGGGTCACCAGCTGCCGAGCTTCGGCGTTGTTCCATACTTTTGATGCGTCAGCGGCACGCATACCTGTGAACCGATCAACGGTCAGCGCAGAATCCAGCGTAATGGCATAGTTGAAAGTCATAAGGTCGTACTCGCCGCTAAAATATTTCGGCAGCTGCGAAGCAAAATCCAGAACTTCAACTTCCGCATTGAGCCCTACATCCTGAAGATAAGCCTGAACCATCACGCCGGTCTCATACATGATGGCGTAATTCTTGTTCGTGCTTATCGTTATGAGACTGCCATCATAGCCCGCTTCCTTGATGAGCTGGCGTGCCCGTTCCGGATCATACGTGAACCCATGGGCCTCCGATATATCGAAGAACTGCGACGATGCAGGAATGATCGACGAACTCGGTGACGCACGCCCTTCCGTCAGTGCGCCGGTCATTTCTTCGCGGTTGATTGCATAGTTCATCGCCTGCCTCAGCAACGGATTCTCCAGCACTGTCCTGGTCGACTGGAGCGGCAAGGTGTAGAAGGACGGCAGCCTGGCGCTGGACAGATGAATGGCATTGTCCTGCTGCAGATCCTGCAGGTAGCGCATTTCGATCCGGTACCAGACATCGATTTCGTCGGCTTTAAGTGCCGCAACGGCCGCTGCCGGGTCCGGGATGACGACCAGTTTGATGGTGTCGATGAGCCGCGCTTTTTTGCCCACATAGCCGCTCATCGGCTCCTGTCGTTCAATATAGTCGTCGAACCGCTTCATGGTGATGAAACGGCCGGGATTGATCTCGGTGACCTCGTAAGGACCGGTGCCGATCGGCCTGTCGGTTTTTCCGCCGGCATCTACGACTGCTTTTGCCATGATGCCCGCCGAGCCGCAGTCGGATCTTGCCATCTGAACAAGGAAGGTCGTGGCCGGTTGTTCAAGTTCGAAGCTGACCTTGCGTGGTTCGTGGGCCGAAATGTTCGTTATTTTGACGGCGCCACTGCCATTGAAATAGGTGCGGCAGGACCATGCCGCTTTCGGATCAAGCAGAAAATTCCATGAATCGACCACGCTTTGCGCAGTCAGATCACTGCCGTCGTGGAACTTCAGGTTTTCACGCAAGGTGAACGTGTAGGTTCGCCCATCCTCGGAGATTTCCGGCAGATTTTCTGCCAGCATGGGGGCAACCGTGCCGTCTTCCGTCCAGCCCACCAGACCTTCATAGACGTGCGAAAGTGGAATGGTGCTGGCCGGCTCGGTACTGCCTGCCGGAATGTGAGAGCGCATGTCGCCGGGGATCGCCACGCGCAATTCGCTTGCAAGCGTCTGGGCCGACAGCACGCACACGCCTGATGCCAAAGCCAGCATCCCTGCTTTGAGTGACATAGTTTCCTCCATGAATCAGGCGTCGACTTCCTCCCTGCGGTCCTGTGACAGGCATCGGAAAGGTCCGTCGACTAGCCTTTCCTCAGCCACATTCAATACCTTGCTGCCGCGGCGATATTAAATGGCAATTCCGGCTGGATTGATTGATGAAACAGCTAAATCGGCATTGAAGAGAAAGATGATCGCGATTGTGGACGCACTCCTTGCCAGCGATCCCCTTTGACGGGCAGGATCACACATGGCCGTAGAAGTCGCGGTGAACCGCAACGGAATAGGCATAGTCCAGCAAGGTCGACCAGCTGAATACCGGCATCCCGATCTCCTGCTGTATTGCCCGGGCGAAAGGTTGGAAACCGGTGCATTCCAGCACCATTGCTCCCATATCCGGATGCGCAGCGGCAAAATCCCGCGCGACCCTTACAATATCGGCTTCAGCGAGTTCGTATTCGGCGGTCGGAGTTTGCGGACGCAGATCCTTGTTCCACAGGCTTGCAAATTGCGGGGTCTTTCCATCGTCTCCCGCGCCATGGACGACATAGTTCGACCCAGGCGCCACGCCGACTGAGGTCAGATGACGGCCCTCCAGATGGCGGGAGGAAGCAACGAGGATACCGACGATCTGTTTTGAACCGCACACCATCTGGGCAAGGGACACCTGAAGCAGACTGGACGCAAAAACGGCAACAGAGACGGAATCTGCTATCTCTTCCTGAAACCACGCGAAGTAGCCGCATTCGGCCGCGATCGCCCGGCATCCCATTCGCTCCAGCCTGCGTGCTGCCTTCAGGACCGGGGCCAGAAGATCGTCCCTGAACGGCCCCCGTACAAGGCTTGCGATGTCAACGCCTTCGGCGATCTCGTACTGGATCGGGAAGGGATAGGCACTGGCATTGCGAACATCGCCGGGAAAACCGGGATAAACGTCGTCGAGGACGATGATCCCCAGACCCATCCCGTAACAAACGTGGTTCGTTCGGGCGTGGATGCGGCGGATGGTGGGGTCATGGGCAGGCATCGACATTCTCCCGGTTGTCGGTTCTTTACTTCAGTCTTCTGAAGAGAGCTCAGGAAGCGGCGCTGCCGCACAAGGATGAATCGTTGCGCAATCAGCGCAGAAATCAAGAGATGCGACCAGGTGGCAACCGACTGGCCGCGTTGGCGGGATGTGGCGCTGAGGATGTGCGAGGGGATGACATACAGTATCCCTTGGCCCCAAGATATTGACCGCACGGGAGTTTTACGCGGTGCAACCTATTGCGCCTGCATGCCATCCGGACGTGTATTGATTGGCTTTTCTTCTCAATCGAGCTGGACTTTGTATTACTTCCTGCAGGACGCCAGTGTCATTATCGAGATGTTCACTGATGGCCTCGGCGGGCGTGTTCATATGCGCGCAGGCTTATTCACCCGGCATGTTGGCGTGCTGGCAATGACGGAGAGATCGATATGCCTCGTCCATCCACGTACCCGATATTTGAAAGGCCGTCGGGATGGAACGCGCTGTTGCCGCCACGCATCCCAAAAGACCAGATCACGCTGGAGGCTTCCTATGAGTATGTGGTTGTTGGTGCTGGCTATACCGGTCTCGCGGTCGCGCGCCGGCTTGCCGAACTGAATTCGTCAGCAACAATCCTTCTGCTCGAGGCAACTCAGATCGGGGAGGGGACCTCAGGGCGCAATTCAGGCTTTGTTCTGACAGCTCCCCTCACCGCGGCCGACACCGATGCGCAGGCAGTCAAAAAGGCGACGCGACAGTTTGAGATATTTGATGGCGGGCTTGCCTGGCTCAGGCAGATCGTAAGCGATGCCTCGATAGAGTGCGGCTGGAACGATGTTGGGAAATATCACGCCGCTGCCACCGATGAGGGCGTGGCCAATATCAGAGCTCTGGCGGAGCGATATCAGGCATGTGGCCTTCGCTGGGACGAGATTCCGCAAGCGGAATTTGCACGCCGGATCGGATCCCCTTACTACAAATATGCATTTCACACGGGACATAATGTTTTTGTCCAGCCGGCGGCGCTGGTGCGCGGGCTTGCCGATAGCTTGCCGCCCAATGTGATATTGCTGGAGGGGGCGCCGGTCTCGTCGGTTTCGGGCAAGGGTCCGTTCACGATCGAGCTGCTCAACAGGCGGGTTCGCGCCAACAAGATGGTGATCGCGAATAACGGCTTTGCAAAACGGCTCGGATTTCTCAAGAACAGGATTTTCAACGTCTACACTTATGCGGGTATCACCCCGGAGTTGGATGATGATGAGCTTGCCGCGCACGGAACGGATGCCGAATGGGGAATCTTGCCGGCAGCCCGTGCGGGCACGACGCTGCGGCGAACATCGGGTCGCCGTTTCCTTGTTCGCAGCCTGCAGTCATATGAAGCGGACAGGTCTGGACGGCAGGTCGATGAAAGCCTTGAGGAGCTTTACCGGCAGCGCTATCCCGGTCTTCGCTCGCATAAATTTGAGTATGTCTGGGGCGGCGCGCTGGGGCTCACTATGAATTCCGAAAGCTGTTTTGGTGAAATTGCCGAAAATCTTTATGTCTCGGCCGGATGTAATGGCGTTGGCATCATGAAGGGAACCGTTCATGGCAAGCTGCTGGCCGAGCAGATCATGGGGTTGGATTCAGACGATATTCGCGACGTTCGCCAGATGAATGCGCCGACGTGGATTCCGCCGGATCCGGTTCTTCGCTGGGGTGTGACACTGGCAATGACTCAAAGAACGAAGCATGCCGGCGCGGAACGCTAGCTTGTTGAGCGGCTTTGCAGGCAATATTGGCCGCTGCGGCCTGAAGGCCGCAGGAATTGCCAGCGCGGAGTTACTCTTCTGCCCCGCCTTCGTGGGCGATGTATTCGAAACTGCTGCGCTCATGCAAAAGCAGATCGTAAAACGCTTTGGCCGCGGCTGACAAAGAATGTCCCCGCCGCTTCAGAAGGTGAAGGGGGCGGGCGAGCCGGGGGATCGTCAGCCGGCGGGAGCCAAGCTGCGGACGCCTGAATTGCCACAGGGAAAGCGCCGGCACGATTGTGATCCCGATGCCGGCTTCGACGAGACCGGCGATCGTTCCCATGTACTGGACCTCTATCCTTGCATCCATCGCCACCGGGCCGAGAGCGGCCTCGACATGCTGGCGCACGCTACTGTGGCGCGAAACGTGAATGAACGGATAGCTGGCCAAGTCTTCCACCGTGATGTCTTCTTTGTCCAGCAGAGGATGCCCGATGGGGCAGACGACATGAAAGAAGTCCGTTCCCAACATCATTGCCTGAAGGTCGTCCTCATGGCCTGTCGCCGAGGTTATGGCCATATCGGCCTGACCCGTCTTGACCATCTCAAGGCAGGTTTCTGAAAGGCCGTCAGTGAGAAAGAACTGAATGCCAGGATAGCGTGAGCGAAACTCCGCAATGAGGCTGGGCAGCCATGCCGCGCATACGGAGGGCAGCGCCGCAACGCGCACCCAACCTTTTCGTCTTTCGGCGTAGTCGCGAAAGTTCTCCAGAACTTCGGTGAAATCATTGTACAAACGACGCGCCATTTCCTCGAAGATCCGCCCCTCGCTGGTTAGCTCCACTGAGCGTGTGGTGCGGTCGAAAAGCGTGGCTTTGAGCTCGTCTTCCATCTGCTTGATGCGCGAGCTGAGGGCGGATTGCGACAAATTGCACTTGAGCGCCGCACGGGTGAAGGAATGCTCCTCGGCCACGGCCAGAAACAGGGCGAGATCACGATGAGAGAAATTCATTGAGAAATCCGTATAATCGGCTCGAATTTTCAATTTAACAGATGTGACGAGCGGATGTAAACCTCATGCAGCGGTCCATGAGGCAAGAAACGGGCAGCAGCGGGAGTAAGGGAAGCATGCAAGTTGGCGTAGAGATCGGCGGGACGTTTACTGATCTTGTCTGGTTGCGGGATGATGGCACGGTTGTGACCGGAAAGGTCCCTTCCACCCCCGGGCAGGTCGAGAAGGCGGTTCTCGATGCGGTACGTTCCGTTGACGCTCCCCTTGCCGGTGTAAAGCGTTTCACGCATGGCTCGACGATCGCCACCAATGCACTTTTGACGCGTTCGGGCGCAGTCACTGGCCTGCTGACAACCGAAGGATTTCGCGACATCGTCGAAATCGGCACCCATGACAGAACCGGCAATATCTACACGGCCTTTTATGAAAAGCCGCGGCCGCCCCTTCCACGCCGACTGATCCGTGAGGTGCCGGAGCGGATCGATGCATCTGGCAAGGTGCTGCTGCCGCTCGACAAGGAGGCCACCTGGCGTGAGGTGGAGGGTCTGCTTGCGGATGGGGTGACCTCGATAGCCATCTGCCTGATGCATGGCTACCGCTCGCCCGAACATGAGCGCCTTCTGCGCGATCTTATCGCGGAGCGGGCGCCCCAGGCGGACGTTTTCACCAGCCACGAGGTGTCGCCGGAATTCCGTGAATATGAGCGGACGGTCACAACTGTCGTGAACGCTTTTGTCGGGCCGGTGGTCAAGGGTTATGTCGAGCGCCTGAATACTTCGCTGGCGGATGATGGATATGGTGGTGCGCTACGCCTGATGCAGTCGAATGGTGGCATCATGCCGGCCGCAGCCGCCGGGTCCAATGCGGTGCGGATGCTGTTGTCAGGACCTGCCGCGGGCGTTCGTGCCGCAATCTGGTTTGCGCGTCGCAACGACATTTCCGATATCCTCACCCTCGACATGGGCGGAACCAGCACCGATGTGGCAATTGCTCCGAGGCTGGAGGCACGGATCGGGTCAGAGCTCGTGGTCGACAGTCTGCCGATCCGCACCACGGCCATGGACATGGCCACCGTTGGCGCGGGCGGTGGCAGCATCGCTTCCATCGACACGGGCGGCTATCTGAATGTCGGTCCGGCCAGCGCGGGAGCTGTGCCTGGCCCTGCATGTTATGACCGTGGCGGCACTTTACCTACCGTAACCGATGCGCAGGTCGTGGCGGGTCTCTTGCGACCCGAGCGCTTTTTCGGTGGCCAGATGGCGCTCCGCACCGATCTGGCGCAAGCGGCTTTGTCCGGTCTGGGGATCGGAACCTCGCCCCAAGCGGCTGCCGACGCCGTCCTCCAGATGGTCAACAGCAATATGGCGAGCGCGGTGCGTCTGATTTCCACCGCCAGAGGCATCGATCCCCGCGACTTCACGCTCGTTGCTTTCGGCGGCGGCGGACCGCTGCACGGGGCGATGGTCGCCGACGAAGTGGGCATGCGGCGCATTCTGGTGCCGTGGGCACCGGGCATCGCCAGCGCATTCGGGCTGCTCGTTGCCGATCTGATCGTCGATGTCGTCGCGTCAAAAATGGAGCTTCTGTCGGACACCTCTCTCGATGAGGCGGCGATAGAGGCGCTGCAGCGGCTGTGCGAGGCTGAGGCCGCGCGCCTCGACCTCGCGCCGGGTAGCTATGAGATACAGGCGGGACTGGATCTGCGTTATGCGGGGCAGGGTTTCGAGCTGACGCTGTGGCGGGACATGAAGCCTGCTTCGGCCAGCGAGATCGATGCCGTTTTCCAGGAGGAGCACAAGCGCCGTTATGGCTATGCGCGTCCTGCGCTGAAGACGCAGGTCGTCAATTTGCGGGCACGCATCATCCAGCGCAACGATGCCAGTCTGAAAACGCCGGTTTCGCCTGCTTCGCCCAGCCGCGAGCGCAAAGATATCCTTCTCAATGGCAAGCGCTGGGATGCACAGTTTCTTGCCCGTGCCGTTCTTGGGGTGGGGGAATTCGTCGACGGTCCGGCGGTGCTGGAAGAGCAAACCTCGACAACGTTCGTTCCGCCCGGCTGGCGTTGCACCTGCCTGCCGGATGGCGATCTGCTGCTGGAAAAAAGCTGATGACGACAGCATCGTTCCACGTCAACGCAAACGCAAGGGCACACTGCCGGGGAGGGTGGGATTGATCGGGTTTCTGTTTCGTCGCCTCCTGGCTGCCATTCCCACGGTATTGCTGGTGTCGGTGGCTGTCTTTCTTCTGATCCGAATGATTCCCGGCGATCCTGCAATGGTGATGCTGGGAGAGGGTGCCAATGACGCCGCGCTTTCCGCTTTCAGGAGCGAGCTTGGTCTCGACAAGCCCTTGCCAGTGCAGTTCATCGTCTGGGCGGAGCACGTCGTGCGGGGCGATCTGGGGCGTTCCATCCTGCTGGGGCAGCCTGTCAGCATGCTGGTGCTGGACCGTCTGCAATTGTCGGCGATGATCATACTCCTGGCCGTTGCGGTGGCGTCAGTTCTGGCCGTGGCTGCCGGCCTTCTGGCGGCATGGCGGCAGAACACGCTGACCGATGTCGGGATCGTGGCGCTGGCGACGGTTGGGCTGTCGCTGCCAAGCTTCTGGATCGGATTGCTGCTGTTGTTCGTCTTTGGCATCAAGCTGAACTGGCTGCCGGTCGTCGGCTATGTGTCATTTTCTGAAGACCCCGCTCAAGCCTGGCGCTTTCTTGTCCTGCCTGTCCTTACCCTCGTCGTCGTCGAGGTGGGAGTGCTGACAAGAATGGCGCGCGCCAGTGCCGTCGAAGTGCTGCGGCTTGAATATATAACCCACGCCCGCGCCAAGGGGCTGCCTGAGCGAACCGTTCTGTTCAAGCATGCATTGCCTAACGCGTTCGCTCCCACGCTGACGATGATCGGCATCGTCATCGGTGCTCTCCTCGGCGGCATCGCGGTGGTCGAAACCGTATTTACGCTGCCGGGGCTCGGGCGGCTCCTGGTTGAGGCGATCTATGGCCGGGACTATCCCGTTATTCAGGGCTGCCTGCTGGTCATCGCGCTCGCCTATGTGGTGGTAAATCTCGTGGTCGATCTGCTCTACCCGATTTTTGATCCCAGGATTGGTCTGGAATGAGTGTCAGGGCTCCATTTTCGCTGTCTTCACGCAGCCTTATCGGTGGCGTTCTGGGAACGGTGGTGCTGGCCGCGGCAATATTGTCGATTGCCTGGACGCCTGCAAATCCCAACCGCCTGAACGTGGCCCGGAGGCTGTCCCCCCCGGGGGGAGAGTATCTGCTTGGAACGGACGAGTTTGGTCGCGACATTCTCAGTCGTATTATGACCGGTGCATGGACCAGCCTGTCTCTTGCGTTCCTCATCGTGTGCGTTGCGATTGCCGCCGGCAGCGCGATAGGCCTGATGTCCGGCTTCTTTCGTGGCTGGATCGACAGGGTCGTAATGATGCTCAACGATGCGCTGCTGGCATTTCCCGGCATCCTGCTGGGGCTTGGGCTGGTATCGGTCATCGGTCCGCAGCGATATGGCATTGTGGTGGCACTGGGCGTGGCCTTCACGCCGACAACGGTTCGCGTTGTAAGGGGCACGGTTCTTTCGCTGCGGCAGCGTGAGTATGTCGAAGCATCTCGCGCATTGGGCAATGGGCCGTTCTATACGCTTTTCCGCCATGTTCTGCCGAATGCTCTGGCGCCCATCGCCGTTCTGGCGACATCGATGTTCGGCTGGGCGATATTGCTTGAAAGCGCTTTGAGCTTTCTGGGGCTGGGAGTTCCACCCCCGGCTGCGACCTGGGGCAACATGCTTTCTGCAGCCCGCCCCTATCTTGCTTCGGCCCCCTGGCTTTCGATCATCCCCGGGGCTTGCATCGCCATGACCCTTCTGGCCGTCAACCTGCTTGGCGACGCATTGCGTGACCGGCTCGATCCGCGGATGCAAGGCGCATGAAACATTCTCCCCTCAGCGAAACGACACTGAGCATCCGCGATCTCGACATCGGACTCGCAAACGGAATGCCGCTGGTGCGCAAGGTCAGCTTCGACATCGCACCGGGACAGGTGATGGCGCTTGTTGGCGAATCTGGCAGCGGCAAGACCCTGATCGGGCGCGCAATTTTGCGCTTGCTGCCGGAAGGCATTCGCCAGACCGCAGGCGAAATACGCTATCACGGCAAGGATTTGTCAGAGGCGGGCACGCAGGATATGAGCCGGCTCAGAGGCGCCCGGATCGGCATGGTGTTCCAGGAGCCGCTGGTTTCGCTCAACCCCGCGCTTCGGATCGGGGAGCAGATGGCCGAAGGGCTGCGGCTGCATCATAAATTGTCAGCCGCCGAAATCCGCGAACGTTCCATCGCCATGCTCAGGCGCATTCATATAGCGGATCCGGAAGGCTGCCTGACGTCATATCCGCACCAGTTTTCCGGCGGGATGCGTCAGAGGATCATGCTGGCCAGCGTAATGCTGCTGCGTCCTGACCTTCTGATCGCGGACGAACCGACCACGGCGCTGGATACGCTCAGCGAGCGCGAAGTGCTCGAAACCATGATCGAGCTGACGCGCGAAGTCGGAACCTCGATCCTGCTCGTCACCCACAATCTTGGCCTCGTCGCTCGCTATGCGGATGAAACGGTCGTCCTGCGTCAGGGCGAGGTTGTGGAGCGAGGCCATTCTGCTGCAATCCTTGCCAGCCCTGAACAGGACTATACGCGCCAGCTGGTCGAGGCGCTGCCCCGGGCGCCGGCTGTGGCGCGCACCAGTCCGGCGGGAAAGGCTATTCTTGAAGCCCGTGACCTGAAGCTCAGCTTTGCCAGCGGCAGCGGTTTTGGACTGCGCAGCCACCGCAAGCCGGTACTGCGCGGCGTTTCTCTGGCGATACGAAAGGGCGAAACGGTAGCCGTCGTGGGTGCTAGCGGTTCGGGCAAGACCACGCTTGGGCGCGCCATGCTGCGCCTGATAGATACGGATTCCGGGCAACTGCTTTATCATGGGCAGGACATCGCCCGCGCACCTGACAGGCGGTTGCGCGATTTCCGGCGTTCCTGCCAGATCGTCTTTCAGGATCCTTTCTCCTCACTTGATCCGCGCATGCGGGTGAAAGCTCTCGTCGGGGAGCCATTGCGGCACGATGCCAGCCTTTCAGCTCAGGAAAAGGCGTCCCGCGTTCGCTCCACGCTCGCCGATGTCGGATTGCCCGGTTACGAGGAGCGCCTTCCGCATGAACTTTCGGGAGGGCAGCGCCAGCGTGTTGCCATCGCGCGCGCCATCGTCAGCCAGCCCGATCTGATCGTTGCCGACGAGCCGATCTCCGCCCTCGACATGACGGTGCAGAAACAGGTTCTGGAGCTGTTCGAAAGATTGCAGAGCGAACGTGGCTTTGCCTGCGTGTTCATTTCGCACGATCTCGCGGCCGTCCGGCAGATCGCGCACCGCATCGTGGTCATGGATCGAGGCGAGATCGCCGAGGAAGGGGATTGCCACGACGTCTTTGAAAACCCCCGGCATGAGTACACCAGACGTCTGATCGCCGCCTCGCCGGCGATAGACGCTGCGACCATGGCCACAAGGGAACAACCAGACAGGGAGGTACGCATATGACCCGGAATTTTTGGATGGGATGCATCGCTGCCGGAGCTGTTCTTGCCGCTCCGGCAGCTTTCGCCAGCGAGATAAAGGTCGCCAATGTCGGCGATATGCGCTCAGCCATTCCGGCTGGCGCCACCGATCCGGGCACGCAGGTTCCCCAGGTCCAGATCTATGAGGGCTTGCTGACATGGCGCGAAGACGGTTCGGTGGCACCGATGCTGGCTGCCGATATGCCGGAGATCTCCGGGGACGGGCTGACCTATGTCTTCACCTTACGGGAGGGGCTGTCCTTCCATGATGACACGCCAGTCACCGCCACTTCCGTCGCCAAGACCTGGAACTGGTATCTGAATGCGGAAAACGCATGGGTGTGCCGCGCCTATTTCGACGGCAGCGGACAGGTGAAGATCGAATCCGTCGAGGCGCTTTCCGATTTGCAGGTGTCCTTCATGCTTGCCCACCCTGCGCCGCAACTGCTGACGCAGATGGCCCGCACGGATTGTCAGGAGGGGGCAATCATGGCCGAGTCCATGGTCGACAGCCCTGAGCGACCCACAGTCCCTGTCGGCACCGGCCCCTTCAAGGTCGAAGATATCCGCCCGGGTCAGGAGATCGTGCTCACCAGATTCGACAAATACAAGTCGCGCAGTGAACCCACCGACGGCTTCGCCGGCAAGAAGGAAGCGCTCGTGGACAAGATCAGGCTGGTGATCATCCCCGATCCGGCGGCTACCAGCGGCGCCCTTCTGGCAGGGAACATCGATCTGTGGCCGCGTATTGACCTCAGCTACGCCCAGGCGCTGGCCGCTGCGCCGGGTCTCACGGTCGACAGCTCCGCCACGCCGTCCATCTATACGCTTGCCATTCAGACGAAGGCCGGGGCATTGCAGAATCCTGCGCTGCGCCGTGCCGTCAATTATGCCATCGATCGGAAGGCGATGGTTGAGGCGCTGACGGAAAACATGGCGACGGCCAGTTCTACCATCGTCCCGGCGTCGTCGCAATTCTATCGCGGTACCGTTGAAAACGGCTTCGATTACAATCCCGAAAAGGTCGCCGAACTACTCGTCGAAGCAGATTATCAGGGCGAGCCGATCGTCATCACCACTAACAAGAACTACCCGATGATGTTCGAGACGGGCGTTATGGTGCAGGGTTATCTGCAAGCTGCAAGCATCAACGCACAGCTGGACATTGCCGATTTTGCCACGCAGTTCTCGCGATACAACACCGGTAATTACGAGATGGCGACCTGGAACTACAACCCGTCGGCAGACCCCAGCCTCGTGATCGACAGGTTCACCGGTGCGAAGGACACACAGGCGTCAAAGCTGTGGACCAACCCCGAAGCCCGCGCGCTTACCGATCAGCTGCTCCGCACGCCAATCGCCGAACAGCAGCCGATCTATGACGCCCTGCATGAGATGTTCATTCAGGATGCGCCCATGATCGTCTGGGGGACGGGCGAGGTAACGTCTGCCTATAAATCCAGCCTTAAGGGCTATGCTGCCTGGACTGGTCGCCTGCCAAGGTTGTGGGGCGTCAGCCTGCAATAAGCTGCATTGCAGAAAGGAGAATGGCGCCATGTCCAGAACAGGAGCCGACCGGCTGTGCGAGGCCTTGCTGAAGCTGGGCGTGGACACCTGCTTCTCAAATCCGGGCACATCGGAAATGCATTTTGTGGCGGCGCTCGATCGCCGCCCTGAAATGCGCTATGTGCCTGGCCTTTTCGAAGGGGTGGTGACAGGTGCCGCCGACGGGTATGGGCGCATGACCGACAGGCCGGCCGCAACCTTGCTGCATCTGGGACCGGGACTGGCGAATGGCCTTGCCAATCTGCACAATGCCAGACGCGCCGCGACGCCGGTCATCAATATCGTAGGGGAGCATTCGACCGAGCATTTGCCACTCGATGCACCTTTGACGAGCGATATCGAATCTCTTGCCCGCCCTATGTCCTCCTTCGTTCGCCGCATGGAGCGCGCCGAACATATCGAGGCAGATGTGGCGGCAGCGTGGTCCGCAGCAATGACCGGTGTGGTCTCGACGCTTATCCTGCCGGCGGACCTTTCGTGGGCAGAGAGCAAAGCTCCGGCAGACGTCGAAATCCCGGCTGTGCCGACACCGTCTTCTGTTGATGAGGATCTGCTGTCACGGGTTGTCGCGGCGCTGAAGGACAGGGGCGGGAAGGTCGGCTTTGTTCTGTCGGGGTTGGCGCTGCGGGAAGCGGCTCTGGCTGACGCCGGCCGGATCGCCGCCCAAACCGGAGCGCGCTTCTTCGCTCAGGGATCGAACGGACGTATGGAGCGCGGCCGCGGCCGGGTGGCAATTGAAAAGCTTTCCTATCAGGCGGCGCCCGGTCGTGCGCAACTGGCGGGCCTTGAAATCATCGTCCTGATCGGCGCGGCCGAACCGGTCACATTCTTCGGCTATCCAACAGGTTCCGGACGGCTTGCGCCTTGCGAGGCGGCAATCATCGATCTTGCAGGTCCGCAGCACGATCTGGCCGCCATCCTTGCACGCATCGCCGATCTCGCCGGCGCACGGTCGCTCCCGCCACAACCACTCGCATCAATGGCAGCGCCAGCTGTCCCTGACAGCAGCTCTGTCGACCGGTTGACTGTCAGGGCCATCAACCACGCGATCGCCGACCGGCTTCCGGAAAATGCTATCGTGTGCGACGAGGTCATTTCCTCCGCCGGCTTCTACGATCTGTCGCATGAAGCAGCGCCTCACGACTATCTCCAGCTTACCGGCGGTGCCATAGGCATCGGCATACCGCTCGCCACGGGGGCTGCGATCGCATGCCCCGACCGGAAGATCGTGGCACTGCAGGCCGATGGCAGCGGCATGTACACGCTTCAGGGTCTGTGGACGCAGGCGCGCGAAGGGCTCGATGTTGTAACCATCATTTTTGCCAATCACAGCTACGCGATTCTGCATGGCGAAATGCGCAAACTGGGCGTTGAGGAAGCGCGGCGAAATGTCGGCCGCATGCTTGATCTCGATGCACCCCGGCTGGACTGGGTTCGTCTGGCAGCGGGCATGGGCGTGCCCGCAGGGCGCGCAACCACGGTCTCTCGGTTTTGGCATCTGTTAGACGACGCGTTGCGTCAGCGCGGCCCATATCTGATCGAGGCATCACTGGCATGATCTATCGATCGGGCCGCATAATCGCATGGAATTTTCGAATTCTCCAAATTGTCGGGTTCGATTATTGTCCAGACACGACACTGAAACCTACCGATATGGGTCCTCAAGGAGGCCGAAAAGATGAGTTATGAGGCGACCCAGCTCGCAATTCTGGCAAACGCGTTCCACGCGATCGCAGACGAAATGGGAGCGATCCTGATACGCTCGGCCTTCTCCACGATCGTGCGCGAGGCGCGCGACTGTTCGACGGCGTTGCTGGATGCAGAGGGCAATGTCGTTGCCCAGGCGGAGATGATCCCGATCCACAATGGCGGGTTGAGCGAAGCGTTCCGGGCGGCGACGGCCCAACTCGATCTGTCGGGAATCGGCCCCGATCATTCCGTCTTCCTCAACGATCCCTATGCCGGTGGCCAGCATCTCAACGACTTTATCCTTTTCCAGCCGATCATCATCGACGGAGAGCTGATCGGATGGGCGGGAAATACCGCTCACCATCTGGATGTGGGCGGCGGTGGTGCTGGCATCAATATCGATGCCGATGAGCTGATTCAGGAAGGCATCGTCATCCCGCCATTGCTGATTGAAATGTCCCGGGATCTTCACGGTGGCGCGATTGAGCGGCTGATCTTTGCCAATATCCGCACTCCAGAGCTTGGGCGCGGCGATTTTTACGCCCAGCTTGCGGCCAACCGCACCGGGGTCGAGCGGATGACGGAACTGGCGGGCCGGGTTGGCGTCAAGGCCATCCGGGAGGCCATGGCCGAAACATTGCTTTATGCAGAGCGGCGCATGCGCGCGGCGATTGCGACCATTCCGGATGGAAGCTGGACTGGTGAGGCGTCGATCGATGCTGACGTGCGCGGCTCCACGCCACTGACCGTGCGGGTGGCGGTGACAGTGTCGGAAGGTGATATGACGCTGGATTTCGAGGGCACTGCCCCTCAGGTTTCCAGCATGTTCAACTCTTCGCGCTCATCTTCGCTCGCCTCCGCGATCTCGGCCATTCGCAGCGTTCTGGCTGACAAGACCATTCCGGCGAATGATGGCTGCAATCGCGCCATCACCATCGACATGCCGCAGGGATCGTTCATCAACCCGATGCCGGGTCGTCCGGTGCGGGCAAGGATCGAGGCATCGTACCGGGTGCTGGATGCCATCCATGACGCCCTTTCGCAGGCGATCCCCGAGCGTGTGCCGGCGCAGGGCTATAATTCGACAACGGGCCTTTATCTCACACAGGCCCGCGACAACGCCCCGATGCGGATTTACGGCGATGTGTTGGGCGGCGGCTATGGCGGCGCGCTCGGCTATGATGGCGCTCATGCGCTTGCCGGCGTCCTCAGTTCAAGCCGCAACACCCCGATCGAAGCCATCGAGCAGATTCATCCTCATCTGCGCATGCGCCATTACCGGCTGGTGCCTGACAGCTGCGGTGCGGGCGAGTTTCGTGGCGGGCTTGGTTTTTCGCGCGCCATAGAGGTGCTCGAGGACGGTGTAATCCTGAGCTATTACTCCGATCATTTCGTCTACCCGCCGCGAGGCAAGAATGGTGGAAACGATGCGGCGACAGGATCGCTGAGGGTGTTGCGGGGTAGCGAAGTCATCAACCTTCCCACAACCGATGTCGTACCGCTCATGAAAGGCGACATAGTCGAGCTTTCTGTCGGCGGCGGGGCCGGATGGGGCGCGCCGGAGAAGCGCGCTCCCGAACGGGTCGCGACAGATCTGGCGGACGGGCTCATCACAAGGGATTTCGCGCAACGGCACTATAGCGGGCAGATGTGATGCTGCCGGCCAGTGGCTGGTGAAAAGAAAGGAGCTGGGCATGCTCTACAGAGCCAGGCGGCATGACTACCCTGAAGAAGCCGGCGTCGAACTGGTGAGGCGGCTGAAATTCGGCATGGTCGTGTCGATATTTGAAGACGAATTGCAATTCTCGCACATTCCTGTGCTGCCGGATGTGGTGGATGGCCGTCTCGTGCGGATCAGGGGGCACTTTGCACGGGCCAACCCTCATTGGCGTGCACTTGAAGCCGACCCACGCGCGACAATCATCTTCAACGGCCCGAATGCCTATGTCTCGGCCCAGTGGTACACGCCCGGGCACCCGGCGGCACCGACATGGAACTATGCAGTCGTACATGTCAGCGGGCTGGTCCGGCTGGCTGCCAGCGAAGCGGAGACAAGCGAAATCGTCGACGATCTGGTCCGGCTGAACGAGGCTGAACTGCCCGCGCAATGGCCGCTTGAAAGCTACAGTCCCGAGCGCAGGGCGGCCTTGCTGCCTCACATCATCGGCTTTGAACTCGGCGTGACTGCTTTCGACCCGAAGTTCAAGCTGAGCCAGACCTATGCCGACGTCGACAAACGTTCTGCCGCCGCCGGTCTGAAAAGTCGCGGGACTGATGCCGCAAGAGAAATCGCCGACCTTATGCTGTCCACCGTCTCGCAGGATGGCAGTGCAACAGGGGTCGATGTCACCCAGCGGCTTCGCGAACGCGAGGAAGCGGCGCGCCGTGGCGACGGCGAAACGACACAGAAATCATGAGGTTGCCGGCAGGCAACCTGAGCGCCCACACGTGAAATCGCGTTCGATACGAAGCATCTGGATTGAGCATGAGACCGATCAGAATTGGAGCCGGCGCGGGATATTCGGGAGACCGGATCGAACCCGCGGTCGAACTCGTCGAAGATGGCGGGCTCGACTATCTCGTCTTTGAGTGTCTGGCGGAGCGCACCATTGCGCTGGCGCAGAAGGCAAAGCTGCATGATGGCAAAGCCGGATTCGATCCGCTGCTCACGGAGCGGATGATGGCTGTGCTGCCCGGTTGCGTGAAGCGGGGCATTCGCATCATCACCAATATGGGGGCCGCCAATCCGGTCGAGGCAGCCCGCGAAGTTGCGCGAACGGCGCGTAAGCTTGGCTTTGCCGGTCTCAGGGTCGCCGCCGTTACCGGCGACAATGTGATCGATGTGCTGGATCCCGCCAGCGAACTCCTCGAACGGCCCGGTACGGTCGCCTCTCTTGGCAACCGCATTGTTTCGGCAAATGCCTATCTGGGAATCGACGGCATAGTCGATGCCCTAAACATGGATGCGCAGGTTATCGTCACCGGACGTATCAGCGATCCTGCATTGTTCGTTGCGCCTCTCGTTCATGGCTTCGGCTGGCGCAGAGACGACTGGGCTATGCTCGGTCAGGCGACTGTAATCGGCCATCTCCTTGAATGCGCAGGACAGGTGACCGGCGGATATTTTGCGGATCCCGGCTTTAAGGATGTGCCGGATCTGGCGCGGCTCGGATTTCCGATTGCCGAAGTCAGCGCTGACGGCTGCGCGGTCCTGACGAAAGTTCCGCAATCGGGGGGGCGCCTTACAGTGGCGACGTGCAAGGAGCAGCTTGTCTATGAAATCCTAGATCCGGCTGCCTATGTGCAGCCCGACGTGATCGCTGATTTCACCCACGTGCGCCTTGCCGAGATTGAAAAGGATCGGATTGCGGTGAGCGGAGGAAGCGGACATGCCCGGCCCGAGCGCCTCAAGGTTTCCGTCGGATATCGGGACAGTTTCGTCGGGGAGGGGCAGATTTCCTATGCCGGGTCGGGAGCTCTGGCGCGGGCCCGTCTGGCGCTGGACATCGTGGCCGAGCGGCTGAAGCTGACCGGTGTTGCCATGGCGGAAAGCAGGTTTGAACTGATTGGAGTGAATGCCGTTGATGTACGCAACGATACGGTGACATCCCATGAGCCTCGCGAAGTTCGCGCCAGAGTGGTTGCCAGAACCGATACGATGCAGGACGCAGTCAGGATCGGCAACGAGGTCGAAACTCTTTATACCAACGGGCCCGCCGGAGGCGGCGGCGTGACGAAGAGCGCCAAGGAGGTCGTGGCTGTCGTCTCGACGCTGATACCGCGTGCAAGTGTAGCGCCGCACGTTCACATTGAGGTGGCCTGACATGCAGTTGCGCCAGATTGCCCATGCCCGCTCGGGCGATAAGGGCGACATCTCGCAGATTTCCGTCATCGCTTTCGATGAGGTTGCCTACAAGCTGATCTCCTCTCAGATTACCACTGAAACGATAAGGGAACTTTTCGGTGCGGTCATTCATGGCAAGGTCGAACGATTTGAATTACCGCATCTCGGTATTCTGAATTTTGTTCTATATCGCGCATTGTCTACAGGGGTTACGCGATCGCTTGCGCTTGACCCGCACGGCAAGTGCTTCAGCTCTCTTTTGCTGGAGATTCCAGTTAAGCCGTACTCTGTTGAAGATCTGGATCGAAAAAATTCCGCGGATAGTGGATAAAATATAATATTATCTTAAATATTTATTTATGGGATGTAACTGAAAATTCCATAAACATTTTTATATTTTTATTTATCTGATATTGCGCCTCTTACATAATGAAGATTGGCGCTGTACTCCGGGCGCCTGTCACATTATGGCCATTTATAATTTGCGCTTCGATTATGAGTATGCTCCAAATGATAGTTTGTATCTATTAATTGGAGCGATAAAATGGCTCAGCGTCCCCGGGCAAACAATCTGGAACTGCGCCACTTGCGATATTTCCTGGCGGTGGCCGAAGCCATGAATTTCGGTCAGGCTGCTGACCGCCTGAACATCGCCCAGCCGGGCCTGAGCCAGCAGATAAAGATGCTTGAACAGATCATCGGCGTGGTATTGTTCGATCGCTCACGTCGTCAGTTGCGAATGACCCTTGCAGGTGAATTATTCCTGCCTGAGGTTCAGAAGATCTTCGCGCAGGTTGAACATGGCGTGCAGACAGCCCAGCGGGCGGGTCGTGGTGAAATCGGACGGCTGGCTATCGGCTATGTCGGTTCAGCTGCCTATACAGGGGCGCTCACCCGCCTGGTCGGGACATTTCGTAAGACTCATCCCTACATCAATCTTGATATTGCCGAAATGGAAATGCTCCGGCAGCTCGACGCTATTGCGCAAGGCGTTTTGGATGTGGGCTTTATTCGTCCACCAGTCCCGCTACCCGAAGGGGTGGCTTCTGTTACCGTCATGAGGGAAGAGTTGATGATTGTGTTGCCACACTCTCACCCGCGAGCGCAGCAACCCGTCATTTTCTTTGGCGATCTCCAGGAAGAGACATTCATTACACCTCAGCATCCGCACCTGGTCAGTTTCAATGCCCATACGATCGAAGCGGGCAGGGAAGCAGGCTTTGAGCCTCGCATAGGCGCTCAGGGTCGGGATTTCATGACGATCGCCAGTATGGTTTCGGTCGGACTCGGCATCGCCCTCGTGCCACAGTCGGTGCAATGCATCCAGCTGCCCAACGTCGTCTACCGTCCCTTAAGCGGCACGACACCGCTGGCTGAACTTGCGGTGGCCTATCGCCGTGGGGATGCCTCAGCGGCCGTACGGCATTTCATTTCCCTGGCGCGTAAGATTGCTCGCATCATGCATGAGGAGCAGGCGGCCGCAGCCTCTCAGGCCGGTTCATCCTCTGACGGTTGAAAGGTGATCCCCCGCTCCAGCAGATCCGTAATTCGCTCACATGTCAGACCAAGATGACGCAAAACCTCAACCGAGTGTTCGCCTAGTCGTGGTGCCAGACGGTCAATCTCCAGTGTCGTTTTCGACATATGGACCGGATTCGCCATGGTAATCGTCGCGCCTTCGCTCGGGTGATCGGCAGGACGAAAGAAACCGGCATCGGCCAGATGAGGATCGCGCAGCACGCTTTCGAACGTGTGCATCGCCATCACCGGCACATCGGCTGCATCGAGCAAATCGATCCAGTCCGAAGAAGTGCGGCTGCGAAACAATTCTGTCAGCCAGCCATAGACATGAGCGACATTTTCCATGCGAGACTGGAAAGTGGCAAACCTTTCATCCCGTTCCAGAAGCCCCTCATCCCCGATCGCTTTCAGGAAGCGTCGCCAGTGGTCATCGGTATAAAGAAGTGCGCAGACATGTCCGTCAGCGGTTGGTAAAGGACGGCGGTCTGCAGCCAACTGGCGTACATACCCGCCCTGATCCAAAGGCGGATCGAAGGTGAGGCCGCCCAGATGGTCACTGAGAACGAAACTCACCATAGTTTCGAACATCGGAACATCGACCCGCTGCCCCGGACCTGTTTCACCGCGCCCGATCAGGGCTGCCAGTATTCCGCTCAATGCGGTCAGCCCGACAATTCGGTCAGCGATCGCAGCAGGCACATAACGTGGCGAGGCGCTCCCGGAAAGCAGGAAGAGATGCGACAGCGTCGAGCCGCCCTGGATGAGGTCGTCATAGGCAGGCCGGGCGGCATAGCGCCCATTCTGGCCATAGCCATAAAGCCCGGCGTAAATCAGCCGTGGATTTACGGCGCGGACATCTTCCCATGAAAGACCGAGACGCTTCATTGCGGCCGGGCGCACATTGTAGACCAGTACATCGGCATCGCGGCATAGCTCCAGCAGCAATTCGCGCCCTTCGGGAGTTTTGAGATTGAGTGCGACCGAACGCTTGGAACGGTTGGAATTGAGAAAGAGAGGTCCCATTCCCGGTGAGCGCGATGGGCCGACATTGCGCATCAGATCACCGCTTGGTGGTTCCACCTTTATAACGTCGGCTCCGAAGTCACCAAGGTACTGGGTAGCGAACGGTCCCATCAGAACAGAGGTGAGATCGATAACCTTTATACCTTTCAGCGGTCCCATCTTCTGTCTTTCCTTCTATCTATCGCCGTAACGTCATGCTCCAGCTGCCGACAGCCTGAGCTGCCGGTTTGCCGGACAGGCCTTTTCCTGAGCCGACTATAGTGGGCGGGATTGCATCACATTCCAGCCGCAGCCGGCATCGCGGCCAGAAGTTTGCGGGTGTATTCGTGCCTGGGGTGTTCGAATACTTTATGCACATCTCCGTGCTCGACGATCTGTCCCTGGCTCATCACCGCAATGCGATTGCAGATATTTGACGCCACCCGCAGATCATGTGTGATGAAGAGCATGGAGAAGCCGAGCTCGGCGCGTAACAGGGAAAAAAGCTGAAGCACCTGGGCCTGGACCGTCACATCAAGGGCGGAGACCGCTTCGTCTGCAACGATGATTTCCGGCTCCAGCGCCAAAGCACGGGCGATGCAGATACGCTGTCGCTGGCCGCCGGAAAACTCATGGGGAAAGCGCTCGATTGCCGAGGGTTGCAATCCCACCATTTCCAGTAGTCGACAGGCCTGCCGGCGTGCTTCCACTGTCGTCTTCCCGAAGCGAACCGGTCCCTCGATCATTGATTGGCCGATGCGGCGGCGCGGGTTGAGCGAGCTGTAAGGATCCTGAAAAATCATCTGGATCCGATGCCTAATACGATTCATCTGTGCCAGGGGAAGGGTCAGAAGATCCTGCCCGCGAAACAGCATCCGTCCTGATTCCGGTCGCTCGAATCCAACGACCGCTCGTGCGAGCGTACTTTTGCCTGAACCGGATTCTCCAACGATACCCAGCGTTTCTCCGGGCTGAAGGCTAAAACTTACATTCCGAACCGCCCGAACCTGCGTTGCGTTTCGCAACCAGCCCGACTGCCGATAAGTCAGGCAAATATCATCGACTTCAAGGGCTGGTTCTTTATTTTGTTCTACCGGCGGCAGATAGTTAAGCTGCGGTACGGCGCCGATCAGTTCGCGGGTGTAAGGATGTTCAGGTTGCTTCAGCACCTGCGCGGCGGGACCAGCCTCGACTACCTTGCCCTTACGCATCACCATGACCCGGTCGGCGACTTCAGCCACAACTCCGAAATCATGCGTAATCAGCATAACGGCACTGTCGTGCTTGGTGAGGAGCTCACGAAACAGGTGCAGGATCTGTGCCTGTGTGGTGACGTCGAGTGCGGTCGTCGGCTCGTCCGCGATAATTAATGCGGGCTCCATCGCCAGCGCCATCGCGATCATCACCCGCTGGCGCTGTCCGCCCGAAATCTGGTGTGGATAGCGGCTGTACATCTCTTCCGGCACAGGCAGATGGACGTCCCCCATCAATTCGATCACGCGCTTGCGGATGGCTGACTTGCTGAGTTCTGGCCGGTGAAGCATCAGAACTTCGGCAATCTGCCGGCCGATCTGCATTACCGGATTAAGCGCGGTCAAAGGCTCCTGAAAGATCATTGCCATGCGATTGCCGCGCAACTCGTTCAGTCGTGCCTCGGGAGCGTTGATAATCTCCTCACCTTCAAGCAGAACACTGCCCGAGGCTATGCGCAGCACATCCCGGGGCAGGAGCCCCATGATGACCGATGCGGTTACCGACTTGCCTGAGCCGGATTCTCCTACAACACACAAAATTTCACGCTGTGCGATCGTGAGCGAAACATTCTCGACTGCGAGCTCCCGGTCGAGCCCTGCCGGCAGCCTCACGCTCAGATCCTGGATTGTGACGACAGCCTTCTTGCTCGAATTCATGACGACACTCTCATGGTGCGCGACAGCCGAGGATCGAGACGGTCACGCAGGTTGTCTCCCAGAAGGTTCACGGCCATCACCGTCAGGGCCAGCATCAGCCCTGGTGCGATAATGGTCCATGGTGCGCGGGAAAACACTGCCCGGCCTTCTGCCAGAACATTGCCCCAGGTAGGCGTGCCTTGCGGAAAGCCGACACCGAGAAACCCAAGCACGGCCTCCGACAGGATAGCGGCTGCAAAGATGTAGGTGATCTGCACCGTCAGCGGGGCGATACAGTTAGGCAGGATATGCCGTATCAGGATGAGCGGCGTCGGGATCGACATACCCAGAGCAGCTTTTACATAAGGCTCTTCGCGAACGCTCAGTACGACGGAGCGCACCAGCCTTACGACGCGCGGAATCTCGTTAAAGGCCAGCGCAGAAACGATAGTCGTCACTGAAGCGCCCAGCAGTGAGACCACGGCCACGGCAAAGAGAATATTGGGGATAGCCATGATGGCGTCCATGACGCGCATCATCACGCCATCGACGCGGCGGAAATAGCCGGTGACAAGTCCGATGATCGTTCCAAGAACGCCGGCGGCTATCGCGGTGAGAAGACCGACCAGAAGCGAGGTCTTGGTGCCCTGAAGCGTCAGGCCGAAGACATCGCGTCCCATGGCATCGGTGCCGAACAGCGCCAGTTCCGACGGTGCCTGCAATCGCATGCGCGGCCGGATCTGGGTGACGCTGCCGTCAACCAGCCATGGAGCAATCAATGATGTGATGATGATGACAAGCAGGATTGCGATGCACAGAAAAGCCAGCTTGTTATGCCATAATACGAAGAAGGCTTTTGTGTTTCTGCGTCCGGCAGTCTCGGTTGTTTGGAAACTCATGCCAGGAACCTCAATAGCGGATCCGCGGATCGACAATGATATATGCTATGTCGATCAGCAGGTTCACGCCGACATAGATCAGCGCAAAGAACAACATCAGGCCCTGAACCACGGGATAGTCGCGTGCGAGTATCGCATCGATGGTAAGGCGACCAATTCCGGGAATATTGAATACGCTTTCGGTCACCACGACGCCGGTGATCAACATTGCGATGCCAAGGCCGATTACCGTAATTATCGGCACCGCCGCATTCGGCAGCGCATGGCTCCATAACACCCTGCGGCCCGGGTTTCCTTTGGCTCTGGCAGTTCGCACGAAATCCTGGTTGAGCACTTCGAGCAGGCTGGAGCGCGTCACTCTCGCAATCAACGCCATGAAAACCAGCGCCAGCGTGAGTGAAGGAAGGATGAGGTGACGAATGGCAGCCGACAAATCAACGAAAGGACTGACATAGCCCTGTACGGGTAAAAGCTCCCATTTCACGGAAAAGAACAACATCAGAATATAGCCGATAACGAATGCAGGGATCGAGAACCCCGCTACCGACATCGCCATCACTGCCCGGTCAACCCAGCTGTTCAGCCGCCAGGCGGCCAGTGCGCCCAGTGGCACCGCCACGACGACGGTCAGGATTATGGCCGTCACGGCCAGAACTAAGGTTGCCTCCAGCCTGTCGAAGATCAGCGTCAGCACCGGCATCCGTGACAGGATTGACTGGCCGAAATCACCGGTGGCGACCCCGCCGATCCAGGTCACGAACTGGATCGGCAGCGACTGATCAAGGCCGAGCTCATTGCGTAGTTCGGCTATCGTCTCCGGTGTTGCGGCATCCCCGGCCAGAATGGTGGCGGGATCGCCGGGACTTAGCCGCAGCAATGTGAAGACAATGAGGGCCACGATCAACATGACCGGCACCGCCGACAGCATGCGGATAAGGACAAGTCTGAGCATCAGGCCTTATCCAGAGACCACAATGCCGGAAGAACAGCAGTTACGTAATTGCTGATTTCAGGGCGCACTGCTGTATATTGATAGTAGGTACCGAGCGGTATGTAGAAAACGAGATCATGGGCTCGTTTCTGCATTTCTTCCGCAATCTCTTTCTGTTTTGCGGGATCGGGTTCGCCCTGGTATCGATTCTTCAGCTGTTCGGTTTCGGGGTCGTCGACGAAGCCCGTATAGCCTTGATTGCCGCGCGCATCGAAATTCATGTTCCCCAGCGGCGACAAAAGGTCGATGCTGTCAAAGACAGCATGGGCAAGGTTCCAGCCGCCTTCGGACACCGGAGCAGTTCGGGAGCGGCGTTCGAGAAAAGAGGACCATTCCATCGTCTCGATCCGGCTTTTGATACCGATAGACGTCAGGAGTTGCTGCGTAAGCGGCGCCAGAGTGGAAAATGACGCAACGTCGCCGGGCGTGATAATGACGATCTCTTCGCCATTGTAACCGGACTGGGCAACCAGTTCCCTGGCTTCGTCGCCGTTATGCAATCCGTTGTCGCCGTAGCCGGCATCGGTTTCAAGCGGCGTACCGCAGCCAAAAAAGGCACCGCACTCTTGATAGGCATCGGGATCGCCCACGGCGACATCGAGATAATCGATCTGGGATACAACCTTTTGTACGGCGCGTCGCAACAGGACGTCATCGAATGGCGGCTGTGCCCAGTTGAAGCGAATAGTGGAAGCACTCGGGCTGCCCTTGCGTACCAGTTTCACATCGGTGCCATCGAATGAAGCCCTGCGATCCGGATTGACCGATTCAATGATATCGAGCTCATTGTTCAGCAGGGCGCTGATTGCCGTGTCCGGGCTGGGGAACCAGATCGTATCGATGCGTTCGACGCGCGGCACCTTGCCGCCAGCCAGGCCATCGGCCGGTTCCGGGCGGGGCACATACGCTTCGTTGCGGCTATAGGACCAGCTGACGCCGGGCCGGAATTCATCGGGCAGAAAGCGATAGGGGCCGGAGCCCACAACTTCTTCCAGCATGGTGGCTGGCGGCAACTCTGCAATGCGCCTTGGCATGATGAAAAGCGGGATTGAACTTGTGCGCGCCAGTGCTTCCAGCATCACACCAAATGGCCCGGACAGTTCGAAGCGAAAGCTGCGATCATCGATGGCGACGATATCGCTGGTCGCGGCCTTCAGGCGCAAACCAACAACATCTCTTTGCCACCAGCGTCTGATTGAGGCAATCACGTCTTCCGAGGTGACCGGGGCGCCATCATGGAAGGCAAGCCCGTCGCGCAACCGGAAAGTCCAGCTCAGACCATCTTCGGCCATTTCCCAGTTGTCGACCATCTGCGGCTGAGGAACCGAGGCGGAATCAACGGAAAACAGAGTATCATAGACAAGGTAGCCGTGATTGCGGGTGATATAGGCGCTGGTGGTTACGGGATCGAGCACGCGCAACGCAGAGTGAGGGGCAAACCGCAATGTGCCTCCGTTTACCTGTGCCGATACGGTGCGGCTGGTGGCCGCAAACAACATTGCACTGGCCGAAAACAACAAGGCTTCACGACGATTCAACTGCATGATTTCTCTCCTCCGGTCTGATTTTAAAAATGTGGTATGACGTCAATAGACGCGTCCACGACGCGGGTCGGGCCAGAAAGAAGTATTGGCACGTGCTGTTCCTCCCCCGGCCGCCATCGGCACGCCATCAGCACGCCAGCAAGAGGCCCCTTCCATGACACCATTTTCGTGGAAGCGGATTGCTCCCATGCCTCCGGCGACGTGATCGACGGGGCTGATCGTGTGGCCTTTGTCAGCCAGCGCCTGTCTGGTCGCTTCTGGAAACCCGGTCTCGACCTCGACCTCCTGCCCCCATGTGAAGATGCGCGGTGCTTCAACCGCTTCCTGCAAGCTCATGCCATGGTCGATAAGATTGATGACGCCTTGCATCGCCGAAGCCGGAATACGATGTGCGCCCGGCAGACCGAGGGCAAAGGCAGGTTTGCCATCCCGCCGCACGATCAGGGCGGTAATGCCGCTGGTGATGCGCTTGCCGGGAGCCAGCGAAAGCGCTTTTCCGGGATGCGGATCGAACAGATACATGTAGTTGTTCGGAATGATGCCAGTGCCGGGAATGATCACCCGCGCGCCGAACAGGCTGTTGATGGTCTGTGTCGAGCAGACAACGTTGCCTTCGCCGTCGGCGATGGTCACATGGGTCGTATTAGCGGATTCATTGGTGAGAATGCGGGCGGCTTGCTGCCGTGCTTTGTCAGGATCGATATCGCCTGCGCGTTCAGCCGCATAGCCTTTGGAAATCAGCCGCTCAAGCGGTACTTCGACAAAGGCGGGATCCGCAGTGACCGCCAGCCGGTCGGCGGCAGCGATCTTCAATGCCTCGATCAGCCGGTGCAGTGTCGCCTCGGTGCCGAAACCGGAAGCTGCGACATCCGTGGGCTCCAGCAGGTTCAGGACCTGAAGTGTCTGGACCCCACCGGAACATGGCGGCGGCGGACCAATTATCTCATGACCCCGATAGGTACCCACAACCGGATCGCGCCGTATAACACGATAATTGCGGATATCTTCTTCGGTTACCCATGTGCCTGAGTCGTTCAGAAAAGCACGAAGCTTTTCGCCTGTTTCACCTTGCAGCAAAGCTGCAGGGCCGCCTTCAGCAATGGCGCGCAGCGTTTGGGCATAGTCCTTCTGAGCCAGCCGGTCGCCAGCCTTCAATGGCAATCCACCGGGCATGAAAATTGCCGCGATTGCAGGATCGAGCAGTAAATCCGGTGCGATCTCGGCAATACAAGTTGCCAGATATGGCGAAAGCAGAAAGCCTTTTTCTGCATGCCGGATCGCAGGCTCAAGCAATTGTTCCAGAGGCAGACGACCATGTTCTTGCGCCATCTCGCACCAGGCAATCAGGTTGCCGGGAACTGCGATGGCGCGTGGGCCGACACGGTTTTCACGGCCCCTGGTTTCCATGTAGTCCGGCCAGCTGTCGGCGACAGGCGTATAGCTGTCGGGACGTGTCGAAGCGGGCGCCGTGGCGAGACCATCATAGACGTGCACATCGCCACCCGCCAAATGCACGACTGACGTGCCGCCACCGAAAATTCCCACCATCATCGGCTCGACGACAGTCAGGGCGAAAAGAGAAGCCACGGTGGCGTCGAAAGCATTCCCACCGGCCGCGAAAATCTCCATAGCCGCGGCCGAAGCAAGCGGATGGTTGGTTACGGCAACTCCGCGGGTTCCGGTAACAGGCCCCTTTTCACAGGCAAAGGTCGTGCTCGGATTGCTGTTGGTGCTGGCCACTTTGCGTCTGTTCCCCCATCGAAATTCCAGCTGGTCATCTTCGTGCTGGACTGCAGTTAAAATCCTTGCGGCTCGCAAGCTGACCAGATCAGAAAAGCATGGCGTGTTATCATATCATTTCAATATGAGAGTAAGGCGAAAGCGATAGGTAAGACTTATGGATTGATCGCTGTCTGGACGGTTTCTTTCAGACTTGTAAGCTGCGGGCAGACAGTCCAGATATGCTGATGTCTCAGATGGTGCAGGTTGCAACCGGAAGGTTTTGTGCATTGCGTTCTGATTTCATATCCGCGGATCTGACATCAGCATCGACCATACGGGATGCTGGAAATCTTCTGCAGGGAGCGGACGATCCGGTCATTGGCCGTCTTTCGTGGCACGAGCGCGGCATCAGCGGACGCACGCACAGCCACCCTCGCGCGCAACTGGTGCAGGCGCTTGCAGCTCCTGCCGAAATACGTTGTGCTGGTCGGGTGTGGGCCATTGGCCCCGGGGAGGCAGTCTGGTTGCCTGGTGGACTTGAACATAGTGTTTCGGCCCGACAGGCACAGTTGTTTCATTCGGTCTATATAAGGCCGGATCTCGCACGCGGACTGCCGGATTACAGTGCGGTCGTGTCAGTTGACCATTTCGTAAGCGGATTGATCGAGCGTCTTACACAAACTCCTCACCTTGCACGTGATGCAGAGCTTTATGCCCACCTTGCCCCGTTACTTCTGCATGAACTGGTACGCCTGCTTCAGGGTGACCCGGATCTTCCACTACCTTTGGATCTGCGCGCACGGCGCATTTGTCAGAGCTTGCTCGCCAATCCCGGCGACCGACGCACCCTTGCCGACTGGGCCATTCAGACGGGAGCCAGCCGCCGACTGCTTGAGCGGCTGTTCCGGGCGGAAACAGGCATCGGATTTATCGAGTGGCGACAGGCGTGCAGGGTGCGGGCCGCTACGCCTTTGCTTGTAGCTGGCCAACCTGTGCAGCAGGTGGCGTGGAAAATGGGCTATGACAGCCCGAGCGCGTTCACGGCCATGTATCGTCGGGCAACCGGCATCACTCCGGCTTCAGTGAAGCATAGGAGAAGCTGATGCGAACAAAAACCAACCGGAGAGCCCACTGTGTATTTCAGCAGTCGATGACCAGCTTGCCGCGTGGAATGGCCTGACAAAGCAGCACCTGCCCCTGGGCAAGCACGGGCATGTCGCCCATTGGATAATCCACCGCTCCTTCGATCACGCGCTGCAGACAGGACTGACAATCGCCAACCCGACAGGAATAAGAAACCTTCACTTTCTGGGCCAGTGCCAGATCAAGCAGCGATTGGTCGGCGGGGGTCCATTTCACTGATTTGCCGGAACGGGCGAATGTAACTTCGCATCCCTCAGCTGCGCTATATCCCGAAAGATCAAAACCTGCTCCTGCGGAGGTCTCGAACTTTTCCCATCGCAGTGCATCAGGAACCGCACCCAGCCCGACAAGTTGTTCGCACAATTCATGCATGAAGGTATCTGGCCCGCAGATATAGAAATCCGTTTCTGCTACCGGCACCAGCGTCGCAAGTAACTGACCATCGATCCGTCCGTGATGATCACAGATATCTCCTTCATTTGCCTGCGAATAAGCCGTAAAAAGCCTGATGGATCTCTGGCCGGCAAGTGCCGCCAAAGCGCATACTTCTTCACGGAAAAGATGGTGTTTTGCATCGCGCGCAGCATGAAGAAACCAGATTTCGCGCTCGCTTTCCTCACCAGCCAGTCGCTCCAGCATGGGCAGAAGAGGCGTAATACCAACACCGGCGCTGATGAGCGCCACGCGCCGGCCGGGTACACTTTCGAATGTGAAGCGCCCGGCTGGTATACCCAACAGGACTTCGGTTCCCTCTTGGACGGTATCGTGCAGCAACTGCGATACACCGCCACCGGCAATACGCCTTACGCTGATACGCAGGCTGTTGTCATCCGGTCTTCCCGACACAGAATAGCAACGTTGTCTTGGCACCGGCTCCGGGTCATGTGGCAGAGAGACGGTAACATATTGACCCGGCTGAAATGGACCGACCGGAGCGCGGTCCACCGGGCGCAGGACGAAAGACACCACATCCGGATTTTCCTGGCGGCGCTCAGCACAGAAGAAACGCCGCCTTCCCACCCAGAAAACCCGCCGGTCATCTTGCCAGATGCGTGAGCGGTTCAAAGCGGCCGGACAATGGAAAAACACTTCCTCGGGAAAAATCCTTACGGCATGGGCGGACAGATCTTCTTCATTCTCGACATTTCCGTTGACGCGTAAAATCTCGCTGCGTCCAGCAGCAATGGAAAGCAGCGCACTCTTTCCGTCGGAAACGGTTTCCGTTTCGGGCGGGAGATGCAGGCGATAGGCCTGACGATTATGGAATGGCAAAACTTCAAGTGGCGCCTCACCGGTCAGGTCAATACGCATGCGCCCTTGTGCATCTTCGTGCGCAAAAACGATGAAGCGGGCCTCGCCCATGAATTCGAGCGCGCCGGGGCCGGCAATTTCACCAACCTTGGTCTGTACCCCTTCGCTGGACATGCCATAGATGTCGCGAATACCGTGTTCGGCAAGCAGGAGTTCTTCGTCCGGATTTCTGGGGACCGGCCTGAAACCGGCCCGCGCCTGTGCTGCCTTGTCGCTGCGTACAATAGCGCTCAGATCAAGCGGGGCTTGCCGCCTGCGTCTTTCCGGCCACAAGCCACCATTTTCAAAGGCTGAGGATGTTACAAATTCACAATGTTCCGGAGTCAGCACCAGCACGCTGATCGGCAGGCTTTCATCTGAAGGAAAGGCTGCAAGATGCTCTTCCTCGAAGGAAACACGGCCTTTGCCGTGAATGCGCAAAAACCGCTCTGTTCCACGATTGACGATTATCAGCGCTATTTCAGGGTTGCTCAGTAAATTGCTGATCGTGTCGAGCCTCCTGTTTCCCCTGTAGTCGGGCAGAAGCAATTCTCCGCCTTCGGTGACGCTGAGGACGCTGGGCTGACCGCCGCGCGGCGACACGTCCAGTGCTCCCTGTTCATTGCGTGATGCAATGAACAGAAGCGTCGAAGCCGCAATGAAATCTTTGATCTCGCTGTCCATGCTAACCCAACCGTCATCGTGATCTGCTGTCGCAGCATAGCCGGGATAAGGCCGCTTCCGCGTGGAACATGCCGTGCAAATGCGGCGGGAACTATAGCGAATGCGGCCAGAAGGACGGGAGCAATCCCTGCTCAGCTTACGTCGAGTACCCACAAGGCAACCAGAGGCTGCGCGTCTTTTGCTGCCATTGCATGCAATATTCCCGGAGGATTGTAAAAGCTGCCGCCTGTGCCCGGCGAAAACCAGTTTCCGGTTCCTTGCATAAACCGCCCCGGAGTCAAAACGAGATAAATTTCCGGCGGTGCGTGATTGTGGTCAGGGTAGCGTACGCCCGGGGCCAGAAGGGAAATGCCGATCCATAAATCGCGGCGATTTTCGATCCCGCCCGGACCGATGATCATCGCGTTGGCATGTCCGCCATGGAAAAGATCGTTGGCGCCGGGCGCTGGTCCGGGGCGCTCTGACCAGCGCAACTCAGGCGCAAGCTCGATCAGGCTGTGAGCCAGCCCTGTCAATGCCTGTCCTGGCTGGTTCAGTTGCAGCAGGACAGGAGCGAGCTGCTCACAAACAGGCAGTTTTTCAGGGCCGCTTTCTCTGGGCGGCGCGCAGCTTTCAAGCTTTGTAAAGACCCGTTCCAACATGGAGCGGGGCTCACCAGCCTTTACCTGTGCCAACCCGGACTTCAGGGCGTCCAGAAATCTGGCCAACTCCGGTGGGCGTTCTGCGGGCATTATCTCGCTCCTTTTTGCAGGCATGGTTCGCAGGAATCATGACTGAACGCAGCGAGGCGACCTATCTTGCGGTGCTGCAATATTTGATAAGTTTCTCCTATTGAAGTCGCCGCTTTGTGACATTGGCGAGTTCTCTTGAGGTCACTAGTTTCCCTGCGCCAACTGGTGAGGAGAAGCCCATGACCAGCGCCCCTGCCTATAATTCCGGTTCGGGATGGAATGCTCTTTTACCACCACGCATTGCCCGGACTGAAGCGCCGGCTGAGCGGGGCTTCCCTGCGATCGTGATTGGGGCTGGCTTTACAGGTCTTGCGACCGCTCGTCGTCTGGCAGAATTGCGGCCCAACGATCAGGTTGTGCTTATCGATGCTTCTGTCATGGGCGAAGGCGCGTCTGGTCGTAACTCCGGCTATTTGCTGATCAATCCGGGTGAACCAAGCGCCAATGCCGCAAATTTTGCAGATGATTGGGCAAATCGCCAGTTTAGCCTGGCACGAGCCGGGTTCGAGATCCTGCAAAAACAGGTCAGACGATATAATATTGGCTGTGACTGGAATGATGCGCCGGTTGCCGTGACCGCCGCGGCCACACCAAATGTGGAAAAATCCGCCCGTAAAACCCGGGAGCAATATGTAAAATGGGGGCTTGCCCCTGATGAATATGACCAGTCAGCTCTCCATCGGCTGACCGGTACGGACTATTATCGCTATGGTTTGGATTCATTGACCCGTGCATTGGTACAACCAGCTGCATTGCATCGTGGTCTTGCCGATGTCTTGCCGGATAATGTGCGGCTTCTTGAAGAAACAACGGTCTTTGAGATTGGAGAAAAGGCACCGTTTTCCATTCGCACCAGCCGTGGGGATTTCAGTACAGGACGGGTTTTTCTTACCAATAATCTGCATGCCCGCGCCCTTGGTTTTGGGGGCAGCAGAATGGTGGGAATATATACTTATGGAGCCTTTACACCGGAACTCGACGATCATGATCTGATGGGACTTGGCACGGAGGCCGACTGGGGAATTCTGCCGGCGCATCGTATGGGCACGACCCTGCGAAAGGTGGGTCGTCGTCTTCTTATCCGCAGCGGCGATTCCTATGAGCATGAAAATGATCCTGAAGCGGTAAGGCAGATGCTTCATACGCTTTACCGCAACCGCTTCCCGCATTTGCGCAATGATGAACTGGAATTTGTCTGGGGCGGGCTTACCGCCGTCTCCCATAATGGCGGCTTCATCTTTGGAGAGATGCGTCCCGGTGTTTTCGTTTCGGCGGGTTGTGGAGGGGCGGGCGTTGTCCGCGGTTCCATTCATGGCGAGCTTCTGGCTGAGCTTGCCTGCGGTGAGCACTCAAAACTCCTTGAAAACCGCTTGAGAATGAAGGGGCCGAACTGGCTGCCCCCTGAACCGCTACGCGGCTTTGGCGCAAAAATTCAGATTCGGTTCGAACAATGGCAGGCCGGACGGGAGCGCTGATCTGACAATGACATCTGAGAGCAAATCCCCGAGACCGTCATTCCAGCAGGGGACCAACGCATGCCCCCTTCTTGTTTATGCGGGTATTCCCGTGCGGTACGCGTCTGATCGGGCGCTTCGTTCACGGTTCCGACCAATCGGGATAGCGCCGAGTTACTGCGAGAAAATAATCCCACAGCATGTTGCTGAGGGCACCATCCGTGTTGGCGAAGATTGGCCGCTTTCAGCTTTAACCCGATAAGCGTAGTGCCGCCAACGGAAACGACCGTTACGCAAAGAAATCGGGTATGTTGGTGATCTGAACATCTAATTTTGAGATGTTACTGTTGCTATTCCCAAGGTCCGGCATCT
The DNA here is from genome assembly GCF_014201615.1 of Aquamicrobium lusatiense. Classification (NCBI taxonomy): domain Bacteria; kingdom Pseudomonadati; phylum Pseudomonadota; class Alphaproteobacteria; order Hyphomicrobiales; family Phyllobacteriaceae; genus Aquamicrobium; species Aquamicrobium lusatiense. Next base: position 41,032 of record NZ_JACHEU010000009.1, read on the forward strand.
TTTGCGTAACGACTACGTCAGAGAGGCAGCGAGAGCGTGAAGAGTACTCTCTCCCACTGGGAGCAGCGCCCTCGGCTTGGAAAAGCCAGCCAACAGTTCAAGCGATTATCCGTTTTGATCAGCAATCTCCAGTCCTACCTGTGCCAGAACACTACCGCGATTGTTGACTGCTGTCACCGATATTAGTCCGCTCAGCCGACAAGAGTTCTCCAGCCGAAAGCGCGCCAACAGCCTCGTCACGGCGCCGCAGGCGCATGGACACTTTCTTGCCTACATGCAGCGTGGTCAGCGTTTTTGCGCGTAGACGACGAGGCGCAGATGCTGTCCGCCATCAACGGTAAGCGATGTGTGCTCAAACTCCAGGGGCTTCCCCCCGACACGGATCACCCGGGTGCCGGTGCAAGGCGCATGGACGTCCTGACTGCGCCACCAGCTTTTGAACGCGCGCGAAACCGCCTCCAGTTCCGCCACCAGCCTTCCGGCATCGGCATCTTCCCGTGCGGCGGCGAAATCACGGCGGAAGCTCGCCAGCATCGCCGGCGCCTGTTCTTCCCAGTCAACGATCGCATCGCGCAGCGCGGAATCCGTAAAAAGCAGCCGTAGCATGTTTCGCTGGCCGGGTTCATGGCCATTGAACCCGAACAGCGAGTCGGCGGGATCGTTGAAAGCCAGCACGTCCCAGCGCAGGTTAATGATATAGGCGGCGTGGGGAGCAAGGTCTTCCACCAGTCGGGCGGCGAGTGCCGGCACGATACAGAACGTCTTGCCGGGTTCTGCCGGCGGACGCTCGTGGGCGAGCAGAAACAGATGCCTTCGTTCGGCGGCATCGAGTTTGAGCACGCGGGCAAGATTGTCGAGGAAATCGGCAGAAACCCCAATCTCGCGGCCTTGCTCAAGCCATGTGTACCAGGTCAGTCCGACCCCTGCGAGGGCGGCAACTTCCTCCCTCCGCAGCCCGGGTGTTCGCCGACGCTTGCCGGATGGAAGGCCAACGTCTTCCGGTAACAGCCGCTCCCGGCGCGTGCGCAGGAAATCGGCAAGCTCTGGTCGGGTTCGCTCAAGGGTGCGCATCGGTTCGCCCATTACAAAAAGCAACAGCATAAGCAGTTAAATTGTAAAAGGATAATGTCCGTGGAATCGCTGGTGCGTCAACACACGAGGACGCCAGATGAGTTCCGAGGCCTGCACCACCGAACGCCTTTCCCCCATTCCTCCCGAAGCTGTCCGACGGCCGCCATGGCCTGGCCTGTTCATCCTGCTGCTGGCCGGGTTCGTGACGATTTTCGATCTTTTCGTGGTCAATGTCGCGATCCCTTCCATGCAGGCGGAACTTGGAGCGAGCCTGTCGCAGATCGGGTTCATCGTGGCGGGTTACGAACTGGCCTTCGGCGTCCTGCTGGTTACAGGCGGGCGGCTTGGCGATCTCCATGGGCGGCGGAGGCTGTTCATTCTCGGCATGGCCGGGTTCACAGTCGCATCGCTTTTTTGCGGGATTGCTCCAACCGTCGAAATCCTGATCGGCGCGCGCGTATTGCAGGGGTTGGCGGCGGCGTTGCTCTTCCCGCAGGTTTATGCCTCGATCCGGGTGAATTTTTCCGGCGAGGACAGCCGCCGCGCCTTCGGCTTTCTCGGCATGACGCTCGGGCTGGCCGCCATTGCAGGACAAATCGTCGGTGGCTTTCTGGTTGAAGCCAACATCTTCGATCTTGGATGGCGCACGATCTTCCTCATCAACGTGCCTGTCGGAATATTCGCAATCCTGATGGCGCGGTTCATACCGGAGACGCGTTCGCCTGAACGTCCGGCGCTCGACTGGCCGGGTGTGGCGTTGGTTACCCTCGGGCTGACGATGCTTCTCGTGCCGCTGGTCGAGGCTCCGACACATGGCTGGCAGCTCTGGAGTTTCCTGTCGCTTGCCGGGGCTGCACTCCTGCTCACCACCTTCTATCGCCATCAGGAACGTCGCCGCAAAGCCGGCCATCAGCCTCTCGTCGACATGGCGCTGATGCGTCAGCCGCGCTTTGCCCAGGGTGGACTGTTGGTGCTCCTGATCTATTCGACGGCCTCATCCTTCTTTCTCTGCTTCGCGCTTCTGGTGCAGACGGGTTTTGGCCTCAGCCCCTTCGATGCAGGCAGCGCCTTCGTGCCCTGCTCCATCGCTTTCGTCATCCTCTCGCTCAGCGCTCCGCGCCTTGTGGCACGTTTCGGCACACCTGCCATTGCTCTGGGCGCGCTGGTATATGCGGCCTCACTCGGAGTGCTGGTAGGGCAGGTGTGGATTGCCGACGCCGATCTTGTGGTGGCGCATCTTATCCCGGTGCTGATCGTCATCGGCGGGGCGCAGGCGATGATCATGACGCCTCTGCTCAACCTCGTGCTCGGCTTCGTGGAGGAAGGTCATGCCGGAATGGCATCGGGCGTCATCTCCACCCTCCAGCAGGTCGGCGCGGCGCTCGGCGTGGCCCTCGTCGGCATCCTTTTCGGTGCAGCGCTCTGGGAGGGTGCCGAATTACAGGCCGCGCGCTACGCCTCGGCCTTCGTCTCCGGCATGAGCTACAATGTTGCGGCGGCCATCCTGGTAGCGATCCTGCTGGCACGACTGGCAGTTCATGGAAGCCGGAAAAGCTGAGGGTGGTGTGTGTGGCCGCCTCCTTGCCGCAAGGTGCGCAGCCGCAGCCCTCGCAACGGGCTGAAGACGCTCTCTTCGCAGCGACTCCTTTTCTGGAAGAGTATCGCGTCATGTCAGCCCGTCCTGTTCCGCCATCGTCGGTGGCATCTGTTGAACAGGGCATCTCAACCTCAGCAGATGGAAGTCTCTAACCAGCCGCTTGTCTGCAAATACCAAAATCCGACCGTCGCGATGGAGAGGCTGCATGGACTGCCCCGCCAAAGGCCGGAATCCGCTCAAGCCCGCATCCATGGACCGGATCTGTCCTGACGTTGAGATTCATACGGATTGTGGTCCCTTCCTAAACATGATTAAGAAACACAACTTTTATCATCCGATCCGCTTCTGAAAGCGGGGAACCAGTCGGTGTCTCATGCCTGGCCTTTTGAAAGAAGCAGACGAATGACCGGCTGGAGCCAGCGTCTGGCGCGTCTTTTCGAGCAACATAGGCAAAAGCTGGAATCTCTGGTGACGCGATCCACTGGCGATCGGGAAGTGGCGTCCGATATCGTGCAGGATGTATTCTCGCGGGTGCTGAACGGCGATCAGGAAAGAACTCACGAAGAAAGCGTCAGGATCCTGTATGTGTCGGCCCGAAATGCGACGATCGACCATGTGAGGACGCAGAAGCGCCGACGGGAACTCCTTCGACGCATAATGCCGGAGCAACTTGCCTGCGATGTTCCGACACCGGATTCGATAGTTGCGGGCCGTCAGGCGCTTCTGGAACTTGATCAAAAGCTCATGGAGCTGGGACGCATGACACGGGATATTTTCCTGTTGCGCCGGGTTCACGGCATGTCGAATGCCGACATCGGCAAACGATACGGCATTTCCGTGAGCTCGGTCGAAAAGCATGTTGCCCGCGCCATGCGCCATTGTCAGAAGGCGCTGTCCGACTGACCTGGCTGAGGCGAATGGTTTTTCATCTGTGAGGATTTTTTCCTCGGACGTTATCAGATTAAAAGGCTCGTTTATCCATTGGCCAGCTGGGATAAGCCGGGGGACGATAAGAGAGGTCGAGCCAGGGGGATGGATGCCGCCAAGCCGCAATACGACTGAGGAACAAAGGGATATCGCTGCACTGTGGCTGGCGAAGCAGACGGGCGGCTCGCTCACGCCTGATGAGCGTCGCGAGCTGGAGCACTGGCTGAATGTCGATCCTGCCAACCGGTTGGCCTGGGATGAAATGCGGGTGCTTTGGGCGCGCCTGGAGAAACCAGCGCAACAGGCCGCGGCCTCCTCACCTCCGCGCGGCGTGGTGGCCCGGCAAATGATGTCGCCTAAGGCATGGCTGACGGCGACCTGTGCAGGCGCGGTCGCCGTGTTCGCGGTCTGGGTGGTCAATCCCCATTTTCTGGAAGACCTGCAGGCCGATGTCGTCTCGGGACACGCCTATGTGATGCCGGTGAGGCTCCCGGACGGCTCCGTGGCAAGGGTAGGGGCCGATACGGCGATTGCCTTCGACTTCGATACCACGCGCCGGCATGTGCGCCTGCTGCGCGGAGAGGCTTTCTTCGAGGTCACGCCAGGCAGCACGCCGGCCTTCACTGTCGATGTCGATGGCGACCAGATACGGGTGGTCGGGACGGGTTTCAATGTCGACCGCAAGTCCGGCCGGACGACGGTGGCGGTCGAGCACGGCGAGGTTGCGGTGAGGGGCGCCCATGACCGGACGTCCCGTCATCTGACGCCGGGGCAACAGATAGCGGTCACCTCCGGGGCCGGAGGCACAGTGGAAGAAGCCGACCTCGACGCCTCACTCGCCTGGTTGTCGGGGCGGCTGGTCGTTCGTCAGGTACCGGTTTCCGATGTCATTGCCGCGCTCGGCCGGCACACCTCACAGCGGCTTCTCGTGAGAGGAAGCGTTTCCGGCAGGCGGATTTCCGGCACGTTTTCGCTGGACGATGTAGACGGGTCGCTCGACACGATCGCGGCTGCGGTGGATGCGACCGTCGTCCGCGCGCTGCCTCTCGTAACCCTCATGTTTTAAAGTCGCGCTTTTTTCTCAGGATTTTTTGACCCGACCATGAGGTCTTGCCTCCGTCATTCGTTTTAAGGGTAGGGGATGACGGATGTCCCCGCTCGCTCGGGGAGTCGTGATGTCGGGGTCGAACCACAAGAATCGTATCAGGAATGTCGCTGCGCTCCTGCTTTGCAGCACCGCAGCACTGGCGGCAATGCCGGGCTGCCCGGGGCTCGCCCATGCTCAGGCCTCGTCGAGTGAACAAGCCTATCAGTTCGACATCCCGGCAAAGCCGCTGGCTTCGGCTCTGGCCGATGTGGGGAAGGTTTCCGGCTGGCGTATCGCTTATGCCTTCGACCTGTCCGGCACCAGTGCCCCGCTCAGCGGCAGCATGACGCCGCAACAGGCGGTGTCGCGCCTGCTTGCCGGAACGGATGTGAGTTATCGTGTTTCGGGTCCCCGCTCGATCGTCTTGCAGGATCGCGTCTCCGCTGCCCACGCAACACCCGCCGCCGGCACTCCGCCACCAGACGGCTCGACAGTTCTTAACACCATCAACATACAGGGCGGCGGTGCGAGCACGGTCTACACGCCGTTCGAGACGGCTGCCGCAGCGAGCCACATTCCGGCCGAGCGCATCGAACGCTTCCGGGGATCGAGCCCGGCCGACATATTTCGTGGCACGCCGGGCGTGCTGTCAGGCGAGGCGCGCAACGGCGCCGGTTCCGTCGACGTCAACATCCGCGGCATGCAGGGGATGGGGCGTGTTCAGGTCAGCGTGGACGGCGCCGAGAACGCGCTTCAGATCAGTCAGGGCTATCAGGGCATTTCCAATCGCACCTTTCTTGACCCCGACCTGATCGCCGGCGTGGATGTCATCAGGGGCGCGGACGTTTCATCGCGCGGCATCGCCGGCAGCGTGGCTTTGCGCACTTTGACTGCCGACGACATCGTCAGGCCCGGCGACACCTGGGGGGTACGCGTCAAAGGCGGTTTCGGCACCAACACATCGAAGCCGGAGCAGGGGGCGGTTGGCGGCTATGCGTGGCCCATCGTTCCATGGCTGGAGCCGAAGGTGCCTGTCGCCTCCGGTCAGGGTCTGGATCGTCCGGGGCTTTTGCAGCCCAGCAGCGGCTCAGGCAGCGTCGTGGCCGCAACAAAGGATGAGAACTATGACCTGCTGGCCGGATATGCATATCGAAAGCAGGGCAACTATCATGCGGGCAGGAACGGGCCGGCAGCCTCGCCGGTCAATCTCGGGCCCCGGCCATACTGCTATTCCGGCGGCATCTGTGATGATCGCTCCTGGGAGAATTACTATCAGAATGAAGGAATAACCAACTACCGGCCCGGCGAGGAAGTGCTGAACACGCAGCTCGAAACGCAGTCGTGGCTGGCCAAAGCCACGTTGCATCTGGAGAATGAGCAAACGCTGCATCTTGGCTATACAGGTTTCCGCAGCGAGGGCGGAGACCTGCTGGCATCCCTGTTAAGCACCGAACGTATCCAGCCTGTGCAACAGCGCCTGACCACGGGGGTGGGGCTCGATACCGGCACATTGCGGTATCGCTGGCAGCCGGCGGACAACGAACTCATCGACCTGACGGTGAATGGCTGGGTGTCGCATCTGCGGCAGCGCTACGCACCGCGGGACCAGGGCAAAAACAAACCGGAAGATCTGGGCCTGCCTACCGACTTCCGCGCAGGCTCCGACTCGCTGCTGTGGGGTGGGGATGTCGCCAACACGTCGCGTTTCGATCTTGCCGGATATGGCTCGCTCGATCTTTCATACGGTCTTTCCTACACCGCCGAGGACACCAGCCCGACAAAACATGCTCTCGTGATGGTTCCCGGGCAAGGCAGCCGCGGGTCGGTCATCCGCGACGCCGCAAGGCAGGAGGCCGGAGCATATGCCCGCCTCGCTTACAAACCGCTCGACTGGCTGACGGTGAATGCCGGAATGCGCTATTCGCACTACTGGTCGGATGATCGCAAGGTTCCCATCATCGATTACGGTGCATCGCGCAAACGCAACGATGGTGGCTTCACCCCGGCTGTCGGCCTGACGCTTGAGCCTCTCCGCGGCGTCCAGCTTTATGCGAATTATGCCAGCGCGATGCGCATGCCGAGCATCGTGGAGGCAGGCGGAACTTTCGTTGTGCCCACGGGAAATCTCAGCCCCGAGCGCAACAACAGCTGGGACGTTGGCGCGAACTTTACAACGGACGGCCTTCTGTCCTCCGGCGACAGCGCCATGCTCAAGCTTGGCTATTTCAACTGGGATGTGAAGGATTACATTTCGCGCGAATACGGCACGCTTGGCGGCACGCAAAATGTCGGCATGTATGTCCACAACATCGATCGCGCGAAATTTTCCGGCATCGAACTGACCGGCCGTTACGAGAACGGCGGCTTCACGGCAGAACTGAACGCAAACTATTATCTCGGCGTCGATTTCTGCTATGCGGCCGGAACCTGTGCCAATGCCACGCTCTATGGCGACTATGCCACCAATCAGGTCCCACCGGAATATTCCGTCGACCTGTCGCTGTCGCAGAAACTCTTCGACGACCGCCTGACGCTTGGCGGCCGCATGCTCCATGTCGGCCCCCGCGCTGCCGGCCATGGGCAGGTCACCACCACCGGGGCGATGCAGTTCATTTCGCTGGTGTCGTGGAAGCCATACACGCTGGTTGACGTATTCGCCGAATACAGGGTCTCGGACAGTCTCACGGCAACCGTCCGTGTCGAGAACCTGACCGACCAGTATTATGTCGATCCCCTGAGCCTTGTCCGCCAACCTGGCCCGGGGCGAACATTTTATGCAGGCCTGACGGGTACCTTTGGCGGAAACCAGACCCTTCCGCATTTCTCAGCGCCCTTTATCCGGGACCTCAAGGGCGGCAAGGTGGACTGGACCGGCGCCTATGCCGGGTTTCATTTTGGCACCGGTGTTGGCCGCACATGGGGGAACACGACCTCGCTCGACGGCACGGCACCAGACGTAGCGGCAACGGAATCCGCCGATCTGAACCTCAACGGTATGAATTTTGGCGTGCAGGCCGGCTACAACTGGCAGTTTGGCAACGGGCTGGTTCTGGGCGCAGAGGCGGGCTGGACGAAAAGCTATCTCAATGGAGCGCAGGGAGCGGCAACGACGGAAAGCTGGACAAGCTCCGTTGGACTGCCCGGAGAAGGGCTTCAGGCGAATACCCACTACAATATCGACTGGACAGCCGCCTTGCGCGGTCGCGTCGGCTATGCGTTTGACAACAGGTGGATGCTCTACGGATCGGGCGGTGTCGCCTTTGCAAAGGAAACCCAGTGGCGGGATCAGTTTGCCATCCAGGAAGTCATGCAGGACACGACGGATGTGGTCTTCGTGGAGAAGGATTCGGCCACGCGCATCGGATATACGTTCGGCGGCGGTGCAGAATATGCGCTCAACGAGCGATGGTCCATCAATGCCGATTATTCATACAGCGGCTTTTCGCGAAAGGGCTTCAGGTTCGACAAGGCGCGTGCTGGCGTGACCCGGGACTACGTGACACAGGAAGTGATCGGCAAGGAGTGGAGGGAAAACCCGAACCGCGAGATCTTCGGCGATGCGATGTGTGACATGATCCCGGGCTTCTGCGATCCTTTTGAGGCGGATGTCTACGGACCGGTTCACCATCAGGGCAGCCCCACAACGGGCCGCCGCGCGTCGAACGCGCTCGACTTCCACACCTTCAGGATCGGCCTGAATTACAGGTTTTGATCGCGAAACAGGGTCTGGCGCTCTCCTCGTCTTTAGGGAGCGTCACGAACCTGTCTGGGACCGTTGTCCAGCAAAATTCTTGACAAAAAGGGACTTGGGGCACATAGCCCTGCAGTTCTTCGGCCATCGGCTTCCGAGCCGTTTGGCGCATTGCCGCGTGAACGAGGCAGACTGCGGAACGGGAGCCCTTTCCGTTCCGCGGTCTTCACACGCATCAGAAGGTCTGGAGTTTTAGCGATGCGTCGGCGAGAGCCTCCAGTTCCGAACTGTCGACCTCTCCTGTGCGAAGCGACGCGAATGCCTCTCCCAGAGCCTCGACGCCCTGCCGGATGCGTTCCGGCTCCTCGTAGGAATAGCAAAGGCGCAGCGCATTTCTGGAAGGCTCCAGCGGATAGGACAGGCGACCCGAATAGGTTTTCACGCCCTTTTTTATCGCAAGACCGGCAAGCATGTCGGCATCGATGTCGTCCGGAAGTTCCACCCAAAGGAAATATCCGCCCTGCGGAACATGGACGCTCGCTTCGGGCAGATGGCGGCGCAGTTCGTCTACCATCATGTCCCGATGAATGCGCAACTGGCGAATGATCGCGGCAATGTGGTGCGCCACCTGATTACCGGCGAGGAGTTCGAGAAAAATGCGCTGATTGAACGGACTGGTGCCGCCATCGGCCTTGTGCGCGGCCATACGCTCTATGATCGACGCGGAGGCAATGACCCAGCCGATGCGCATGCCTGGCGCCAGTATTTTCGAAGCCGTACCCAGCGCAATCACCACGCCGGACTCATCGAGGCTTTTCATGGGCGGCACCGCCTCGCCCTCGAAGCGGATACGCCGATAGGGGTCGTCCTCGATGATCACGAAGCCGAAACGCCGGGCGAGACGGATCAACTCGTGCCGCCTCTCCAGGCTTGTGGTGATGCCGGTCGGGTTGTGAAAATCAGGAACGTCAAACAGCAGCTTGGGCAGTTTATCTCCCGCGCTCTGAGCGGCCGCGAGCCTTTGTTCAAGCACATCCGCCTGCATTCCCTGCTCGTCCTGCGGGATGGCCCAGAAATCAGCCTCATGCGTGCGCAGGATGCTGAGCGCGGTCATATAGGTTGGCGCGGTGACGATGACGGCGTCGCCCGGTTCGATGAAAACCCGGCAGGCAAGATCAAGCCCATGCTTGGCGCCGTTGACGACCATCACATTGTCGCGCGCGCAGACGATGCCGTCGGCGGCAACATAGTCGACGATCTGGTCGCGAAGCTCTTCCAGACCAAGGACGTCGGAATATTGCATCGTCTCCGTTCGGTGAGCCGCCGCCGCCTTGCCTGCCTCCATGCTGATATCGGGCAGGCAGCGTGGAAAGGCATAGCCTCCCGACAATTCGACGAGATCATTTGCTGCGGCATGGCTAGCATGGCTGGAATTCAGCGCGCGCGCGGCAAACCGGTATGAGGGATTGTTTGGTGTCTCGATATTATGGTTTGCCATCTCACATAACTCTGCTCAGGAATGCACGGGTGCGTTCTTCTTTCGGATCGGTGAGGATGGAACGCGCGGCACCGCTCTCGACGATTTCGCCGTCGACCATAAAATGCACGGTATCGGCGACCTCACGGGCGAACCCGATCTCGTGGGTGACGAGGATCATCGTCATCCCTTCTTCGGCCAGCGTTTTCATCACCGCCAGCACCTCGCCGACCAGTTCCGGATCAAGCGCCGATGTCGGTTCATCGAACAGCATCAGGCGTGGCTTCATCGCCAGTGCCCGCACGATGGCGACACGCTGCTGCTGGCCGCCGGAAAGCTGTGCCGGATATTCGTTTTCCTTGGCGGACAACCCCACCCGGGCCAGCAATGCGCGCGCATTCGCGGTCGCTTCCTTGCGGGAAGCGACACGCAGGATCACCGGCGCCTCGATGATGTTTTCCAGCACCGTCATATGCGGGAACAGGTTGAAGCGCTGGAACACCATGCCGATATGGGCACGCTGGCGTGCGAGCGCGGTTTCATCCAGCTCGTGGAACCGGCCGTTGCGTTCCTCGTAACCCATTGGCTGGCCGTCGACATAGATCATGCCGCGGCTCTGGGTTTCGAGCCGGTTTATGCAGCGCAGGGCGGTGGATTTTCCAGCTCCGGAAGGACCGATGATACACGCCACTTCGCCGTCCAGAACATCAAAGCTGACATTCCTGAGCACATTGACCGTGCCAAAAGACTTGGAAACGTTCCGGACCTCGACGACAGTCTTTTTCATGGCGTTCCGGCTTTCCTGTTCCTGCTGCGCCCGAACATGATGGCGAAGAAATCCCTGAGCGATTGCAGGGCCTGAGGCTCCTGCGTTTCAGCAAAACCCCGCGAATAGCGGCGCTCGATATAGAACTGCATGATGCTGAACACCGTGGTCAGCAGCAGGTACCAGAGGCTCGCAACGACCAGCAGTTCGAGGATGCGGAAATTCTCGTTGTAGATCCGGGTGGCCTGGGTCAGCAGATCACCCGCCGCGATCACCGAGATCAGCGATGACGTCTTGAGCAGCGAAATGAACTGGTTTCCGGTTGGCGGGATGATGATGCGCAGCGCCTGCGGAAGCACGATGCGCGACAGAACCCTGCCCGGCGGCATGCCGAGCGCCTTTGCGGCTTCGCGCTGGCCGCGATCGACACTCAATATGCCGGCCCGCACGATCTCGGACATGTAGGCGCCTTCGTTGAGGCCCAGTCCCAGCAGTGCCGTGAGGGTTGCCGTCATCAGCGCATTGGTTGAGATGTCGAACATCACCGGGCCGCCGGGAATGCTCAGCGATATGCTTGGGAAGATGATGCCGATATTGAACCAGAAGATCAGCTGCACAAGAACAGGCGTTCCCCGGAAGAACCAGATGAACGCACCGGCCGTGCTGCGCATGACGGGATTGTCGGACACACGCATCACCGCAAGCATGATGCCCAAAACCAGCCCGATCAGCATGGATCCGCATGTGATGTACAACGTGATCCAGACGCCCGTGAGAATACGGGGATCAAACATATAGGCCGGCACCGTCGAAAAGTGGAATATCTCGTTGCGCGCCACCTGCCAGACCAGCAGGACTACCAGCAGTGCGATGAGCAGGCTGAACACCCACCGCCCCGGGTGGCGTCGGAGGACGATCTCGTAGTCATCCTTTATCATTGTCGCTATTCGCTCCGGAGAAATAGGGCGTGACCCGGAAGGCACCGGGCCACGTTTCAGGTGCGGGTCAGCGGGCTGCCGCGTTGACGGTCGCCTTGCCGATCGCGATCTGGCTCACGTCGTATTTTTCGAGAATGCGCCCATATTCGCCGCTGGCGATGATGGCATCGAGACCGCGCATCAGCGCCTGAGCCAGCGCTTCGCGGTTCTTTGCGATCGCCATGCCATAAGGGGCAGCGGAGAACTGCTCGCCGACAAGATCAAGAACGCCGTCGGATTGCTGGACCTTGTAGGCCGACAGCGGATAATCATGGATGATCACGTCCGCACGACCGCCGCGCAGCTGAAGCATGGACTGGGTGGCTTCAGGAAATTCGTTGACCGTGACGGCAGGCCGTCCTTCAGCAACACATTTCTCCGACTGTCGTTTCGCATAGGTTGTGGCAAGATCACCGGTCTGCGAAGCAACGATCAGGCCACAGATATCATCAATACCCTTCACGCCCTTTGGATTGCCTCTGGCGACGATAATGCCTGAACCGACATCGGCGTAATTGACGAAATCGACGACCTGCTGGCGTTCAACGGTGTCGGTAATGCCGGTCATCCCGACATCGAAGCGGCCAGCGCTGATGCCCGGAATAATGCCATCGAACTTGATGTTGACCCACTCGACCCTGAGCCCAAGTTCCTTCGCAATCGCTTCGATGATCTCGGCGTCGATGCCGACATACGCACCGCTGCTGTCAACCGAGACGATCGGCGGGAAGGAAGCGGTCGCCGCGACTGTAATGGCGTCTTCCCTGATCAGGCCGAGATCCTGATCCTGCGCGTAAGCAGTCGTAACGGCACCGAGGGATACGGTGAAAACCACCGCCGCCATGGCAGAAATTCCGCGGCAAAAAGTGCGTGTTTCGTTCCTGATTGACATAGGCTTCCCCTTTTCCAATTCGAGTTTCTTATACAGGTAAAGATGACGAACTTCCCTGTTTATAAGGATGAGCCTATGTTTCATTCAGTGTCTGCGAACTGTCCAATCCTATTATTGGTATGAAATATAAGGTTCTCTTATAGATGGGGGCGACATGAATCTGAAACAGCTTGAGGCGTTCAGGGCCGTCATGATCGCTGGCAGCATGGTTGGTGGGGCCAGGCTGCTTCGCATCTCCCAGCCTGCTGTCAGCCAGATGATCCGTCTCTTCGAGAAGCAGGCGGGGATTCAGCTTTTCCGCCGCCACAACGGCAAGATTTCAGCCACTCCCGAGGCGGACATTCTTTTTGCCGAGACCGAACGCGTCTATTCGGGGGTCAAGATGCTTGAGCGGCTGACCGAGGGCCTGCGCCACAACACCTACGGGACATTGCGCATCGCCGGCTTCCCGGCAATCAGCCGGCAGGTTCTGCCGAGGATCATCTCGCAGTATTGCCGAGAGCGGCCGGAAGTGAATGTCACACTGGATTCCATCCAGTCGCGCAATATCGCGGATCTCATCGCGCGGCGCGAGGTCGATCTTGCCCTGTCGGTCCTGCCCAGTGACCGCGACGAGGTGGAGGGACGCATCGTCGGCACCCTGAGGGCGGTCTGCATTTTGCCGCACGCTCATCGCCTGCGCGATCGCGACGTTATTCACGCCAAAGACCTTGAGGGGGAGGCGTTCATCTCCCTTGGCGGGACAGATCCCTCCCGCATGATGATTGATGAGGTTTTCGAGACGCTCGGCGTCAACCGCCGGCTTCATGTTCAGACGACACAGTCCGACATTGCCTGCGGCTTCGTCGCTGAGGGAACAGGTATATCCATCATCGATGAACTGACGATGTCCTGGTACGGTGCCGAGCGGATCATCGCACGTCCCTTCGAGCCGGGCGTATCCTTCCGGGTCTGGCTTCTCCAATTGCGCACCAGCCGGCAATCACGGCTGGTGAAAAGCTTCTCGGAACTGCTTCGCGACCAGATCCCCGGCTTCCTTGGATGACAGGAAGCCGGCATGCGGGGGAGGGAAAGCGTAGCGAGCAGGTTCGGTCCCTGCACGGCAACCCCCTGTACCGCAACGCGCACGCTTTCATTGAGCCCGGACCAAAACATCATGCTCTTCAGGCCAGCCGCCCTGATTGTGCAGTTGCGTTGCGGATCGCCGGCTCCGTGCCGTCAGCATCTTTAAATTCGAACCCGGAATGGCCCTACCGCGACAGCCGGCCTTCGTCGTCGATCAGGGTGAGCCGGCAGGGTGCGGCGTCGCCCCAGCGCCAGAGGACCAGATTGAGGTCGTCATC
>NZ_JACHEU010000010.1 GCF_014201615.1 Aquamicrobium lusatiense
CTCATCACCGCAAAGGCCGAAACCTTCACTCCGAGGAAGCTAAACTCTGCCGCCCACGCTTCTCTTTCTTCATATTCAATTGTCAAAGAACGGACTTCACATGAAGTGAGGTCTGTGGGCCGCATTCGCCTCTCGGCGAGGGCCCGTCAGAGTTTCGCTATCGCTTGTCTCTGGCTTTTTGTCAACTCCGAACCGGCTAACTTTTGGCTTCGTTTAGAGCGAACTCTTCCGTCGCCAGCGGCACCGCCGTCGTTGTTGAGCGGGTTATAGGGGGTGACCGCCCAAAGAGTCAACAACGATTTTGAAGTTTTTTGTATTTTTTACGACAAAAGTTTTGGCGGCGTTCTTCACTGTTTTTTCACGTTTTTTCGGCGCCAGCCTCTTGACTCGCAAAACGCGATTCGAGGCCCTATTGCCGCCTCATTGAAGGCCGACATGCGCACGTGCAGGCGCCGCATCCCTCCTCTCTCTATATAGGGGCATCCGGAAGGCGACGCCGGCACCGACACGGTTTCGTTGACTTGAGCCGCTTACGCAGGCAAAGGTCGTTTCCGCGTCATCGACAAGATGTAAGAGACCACGGGAAAGAAGCAGCCTTTCTGGATGCGGGATACCGAAGAGGTCATAGCCGAACTCGGCAACGAGCCGCCTCTTATAGAGGACGGCCGCATGAGCCCCCCGGATCGCCGGGAGGTTTCCGCACGCTGGCTCTCGGGCACATTTCTTACAGGGGTAACCTCAAGCGTGCTGATGGGCGTTGCCCTGCTGGCCGCGCTTGATGGACGCCAGCAGCTCGCAACACCTCCGGAAATCGCCGAACTCGCCAGTCTTGCATCGAACGACGTTTCCGGTGCGAAGGCAAAGAAGCCGCGTGTTACGCCTCCCCGCCAGATTTCCCGCGCCAAGGACCGCCGGCGCATGGATGTTTCCATGGTCACCAGGGTCGGCGACCGCGAGGTGATCCACTCGATACCGCTGGTGCAGGTCAACATGGCGCTGGCCGCGGCCTACACGACGACGACGTCCTATCCGGCTTTCGATCCCTTGCGCGTGTTCAGAGATGATGGCGCGGCACCGGCAGCTGCGCCCTCCGCCATCGCCGGACAGATCTACGGAGCCAAGGTTGAAAGCGAGATCAGCCTGAAAACCATAGACTTCCCGATCGCCACGGCCTCGTTCGATGAAAAGAGCGAACTGTCGGCAGACGAGGTCGAGAAGGTTGTCCGCGAAGCAGCCGACGACCTTTCCGAAGGCTCCATTCAGGTTGCATCGCTGCATTATGTCGACCCGCAGCGTTTCGGCGATCAGCTGACGCAGAGTCTCGCCGGCACTTACGGCGTCAGGGTCGTTCCTGAGAACGTATCCGTGGCGCCACGGCCAGACCCGGAAGCCGGCGAACAGGGCCCGGTGTTCGCAGAGGAGATCATCCCGTTTCGGGAAGATCGCAGGATCGATGAGGCCCTGGCCGATTCAGGCTACGACGGAAATGATGCCAAGGGCATGGCGGCCTCCATCGCCAAGCTGCTGAATGCGCCCGCCCTCAAATCCGGCACGGTTCTGCGGGTCGGGCTGGAGATCCGTGGCGATGTTGCGACCGTGGTTCGCACGGGCGTTTACGACAGGAAGCGCCACATCGTGACCATAGCCCGCGATGATGACGGGCAATATGTACCTGCCGGCGAACCGGAACCAAATCCCGAACTGCTGACCGCCTTTGATGATTCTCCGCCGGTTCAGGCGCGTGGCAACCTGCCCACCGTATATGACGGCATTTACCGGGCCGCCTATTCCTACGGCATGTCCCGGGAAATGACGCAGCGCCTGATCAGGCTGCTCGCCTCGAATGTGGACTTCCAGTCGCGCACCACAACGTCGGACCGGCTGGAAGTGCTTTTCTCTCAGCCGGACGAGGACGACGATGCCTCGGAAAATTCCGAGCTTCTTTATGTATCCGCCAGCATCGGCGGACAGTCCCGCAATTTCTATCGCTTCCGCATGGAAGACGGTTCATTCGACTATTTCGACGAAAACGGCAGCAGCGCCCAGCAATTCCTGCTGCGCAATCCATTGCCGAATGGCAAGTTCCGGTCCGGCTTCGGCGGACGCAGGCATCCGATCCTCGGCTACACCCGCATGCACACCGGTGTGGACTGGTCGGCCCCGCGCGGCACGCCGATCATCGCCGCCGGCAATGGCGTCGTCGAAAAGGCCGGCTGGGCCGGAGGTTACGGCAACCAGACGCTGATCCGCCATGCCAATGGCTATGTCAGCTCTTACAATCACCAAAGCGGCTTTGCGAAGAACATCGTTGCCGGTGCGCGGGTGCGGCAGGGCCAGGTCATCGGCTATGTCGGCTCGACCGGCCTTTCGACCGGCGCTCACCTTCACTATGAGCTGATCGTAAACGGAACCAAGGTCGATCCGATGCGCGTGCGCCTGCCCGTCGGCAAGGTTCTGAAGGGCGATGAACTGGCCAGCTTCCAGCGCGAGCGCGCGCGGATCGACGAATTGCTGCAGCGGCAGGACCGCAACGGTCTCAAGGTCGCGAGCGCCAACAAGGTCGAAGGCTGACGCAAAGCCCCGCCCCTCTCCCGCAAAAAATTCTGTCTGCAAAAGGGTTCTGTCGGGCGCAGTCCACTCTCCGGCGACGCCCTGCGGGATCAGTCTATGAATTCCACCGTTACGCCCGGCTTCACCAGCTTGGCGAGCTCGGCCGCGTCCCAGTTGGTCAGGCGGATACAGCCATGGCTCTCGGTCTTGCCGATTTTCGAGGGCTCCGGCGTCCCATGGATACCGTAAGTGGGCTTGTCGAGCGCAATCCAGATCGAACCGACCGGCCCGTTGGGGCCAGGCGGAATCGTCAGTACCTTGTCGTTCTCGCCCTGCTTGAAATTGACCTTTGGATTGTAGGTGTAGTTCGGATTGACGGCGATGCGCGTCACTGCATGGATTCCAGAAGGTGAAGGCGTTGCTGAGGACCCGATGGTTGCGGGATAGGCCGCAACCAGCTTGCCGCTTTCATCATAGGCACGCACCTGCTTCATCGCCTTATCGGCGGTGATACGCGCCACGGGCGTCGAAACCAGCCTGCCGAAATTCGCAACCCTGATAATGGTGCCGGGACGATTGAAGTTGGCTTCCGGATTGAGCGCCTTCAGATAGGCCTCATCCATGTGGAACCGCTCGGCCAGTGCCTCCTCCACGGAGGTGAAGGACATGTGTTCGAGCTGAGCCTTATGGCTGTAATCAACCGGAACCGAGGCGATATAGGGTCCCGCCACATCCTGATTGGTGATCTCGTAATGAGAAAAGGCGTCGCCGCCGGTGTTGGCCAGAGCCTCGGTAATGGCGATGGCATCCGTGGAACGCAGCGTCTGGCCGGTGATTTCCCGATAGACGCCCAACGCCTTTTCCACATTGGAACCGAACCGGCCATCGATCACGCCCGGCGAGGCGCCAGCCCGATCGAGCAGGATTTGCAGTGCGGCTATATCCTCACGCGCGCCAAGCGCGAGGGAGGAATCGACGCGCGTCGTCGGCGTCACCGGCCTGGATGGCGAGTCGGGTGCGCGAAGATTGGGTTCGAGCGAAGCCTCCTCAAGCTGACGCCTTTCGATTCGTGAAGAATCCGGCGCCTGCGGGAACTCGCCTGATGGACCGCGATAGGTGTCGCCCGGCGGTTCAGGGAATTCCTGATAATAGCCGCCGGAATAGGGATCGTAGACCCGGGCCTCTTCTTCACGCTGACGTTGAAGGAAGCGCTCCATGTCGCCGGGGTCGTCGTTGTAATACCGTTCCTGCTGCCTTTGCTGCCGGCGCATCGCGCGCCGGTCGCGGCGCGTATCCGGCGGCTCGACCGCGATCACCTCGCCCGTATAGCTGTCGACGATAACGCGGTTGCCGGCACCATCGAAATACACTTCAAGATCGCCCGACTGCGCCAGCATCAGCGAACCGGCCGGTTCGGACACCGGCCTCTGCTCTTCAGCAGAACTAACGCCCCAGGAAGCCATCGCATCGAATGAAAACAATGCTGCGGCGATTACCGAAGCGGACAGGAAAATATGCGACGACATGCAGGCTAAGCTCTCCATGCATTCCATACGCCCGCAGGGGCGAATCATTTTCTCAGGGCATTTTGCCCGCAACCCGACCTTTGAAGATAATTTTCCAAGATGAACCGGGCATGAAGATGGCCGCATTGCTGCGGCCATCCTGTTTAGCCAGCACGGCTGGAGCGGGGCTTACGCCGCCTGTTCGGCCTCGGTTCCCGCACCCGACCGGCTGCGGAAGTTCAGGCGATCGGAGCCGGCGGTCACCTTCACCGTCGAACCGTCCAGAATTTCGCCCCCGAGAATCTTCTCGGCCAGCGGATCCTGCAGTTCCTTCTGCATCACGCGCTTCAGCGGGCGTGCGCCATAGGCAGGGTCATAACCCTTCTGCGCAAGCCATTCGACCGCCTCATCGTCCAGCTCGAGATGGATCTTGCGATCGACCAGCAGGCTTTCCAGACGCTTGAGCTGAATGCGGACGATCTGGCCCATATCCTGCCTGCGCAGGCGATGGAACAGAATCACCTCATCGATGCGGTTCAGGAATTCCGGCCGGAACGAAGCCTTGACGACATTCAGCACATCGTCGCGCACCACATCCACGTCCTGATCGTCGGTCAGATTGACCAGATATTCCGCACCGAGGTTGGAAGTCATCACAATCAGCGTGTTGCGGAAGTCGACCGTGCGGCCCTGTCCGTCGGTCAGGCGTCCATCATCGAGAACCTGCAGCAGAACGTTGAAAACGTCCGGATGCGCCTTCTCGATCTCGTCGAAAAGCACGACCTGATAAGGCCGGCGCCGCACAGCTTCCGTCAGGGCGCCACCTTCCTCATAGCCGACATAGCCGGGAGGCGCGCCGATGAGCCGGGACACGGAGTGCTTCTCCATGAACTCCGACATGTCGATGCGCACCATGGCGTTCTCGTCGTCGAACAGGAACGAAGCCAGAGCCTTGGTCAGCTCCGTCTTGCCCACGCCCGTTGGGCCGAGGAACATGAACGAGCCGATCGGCCGGTTCGGATCCTGCAAGCCCGCGCGCGCACGGCGCACGGCCTTAGAGACCGCCTGCACGGCCTCGCCCTGACCGACCACACGCCTCGCCAGTTCGTCTTCCATGCGCAGAAGCTTGTCGCGCTCGCCTTCCAGCATCTTGTCGACCGGAATGCCCGTCCAGCGAGACACGATATGTGCCACGTGATCGGGCGTGACGACCTCTTCGACCATGCCGCCCGGCTTGCCGTCATGGGCTTCAGCCTCGGCCAGCTTCTTTTCCAGTTCCGGGATCCGGCCATAGGCAAGCTCGCCGGCGCGCTGGAATTCACCCTTGCGCTGGGCAATGGCAAGTTCGTTGCGCGCTGCGTCCAGTTCCTTCTTCAGATCGGCAGCCAGACCAAGCTTCTGCTTTTCAGCCTGCCACTTGGCGGTCAGTCCCGAAGATTCCTCTTCCAGATCGGAAAGCTCCTTCTCCAGCCGCACCAGACGATCCTTGGAAGCTTCATCTTTCTCGACCTTCAGCGCCTCGCGCTCGATCTTGAGCTGCATGATGCGACGGTCGATCTCATCCAGCGCCTCGGGCTTGGAATCGACCTGCATGCGCAGGCGCGATGCCGCCTCGTCGACAAGGTCGATGGCCTTGTCGGGCAGGAAGCGGTCGGCAATATAGCGGTTGGACAGGGTCGCCGCCGACACCAGAGCCGAGTCGGAAATGCGCACCTTGTGGTGCTGCTCATACTTCTCCTTCAGGCCGCGCAGGATCGAAACCGTATCCTCGACGGTCGGCTCATCCACGAATACGGGCTGGAAACGCCGTGCGAGCGCCGGGTCCTTCTCCACATGCTTGCGGTATTCGTCGAGCGTGGTCGCACCAACGCAGTGAAGTTCGCCGCGCGCAAGTGCCGGCTTCAGCAGGTTGGAAGCGTCCATCGCCCCATCCGCCTTGCCGGCGCCGACCAGCGTGTGCATCTCGTCGATGAACAGGATTATGCCGCCGGCCGCGGCAGTGACCTCATTGAGCACGGCCTTCAGCCGCTCCTCGAACTCGCCGCGATATTTCGCGCCGGCAATCAGCGCGCCCATATCGAGCGCCATCAACTGCTTGTCCTTCAGCGATTCGGGCACGTCGCCATTGACGATGCGCAGCGCCAGCCCTTCGGCGATCGCCGTTTTGCCGACGCCCGGCTCGCCGATCAGCACCGGATTGTTCTTGGTACGCCGCGAAAGCACCTGAATGGTGCGGCGAATCTCGTCATCCCGGCCGATGACCGGATCGAGCTTGCCCGCGCGCGCGTCGGCCGTCAGGTCGCGCGCATATTTCTTCAGCGCATCATAACCCTGCTCTGCCGAAGCCGAATCGGCGGTGCGGCCCTTGCGGATGTCATTGATGACCTGATTGAGTGCCTGTGGGGTCACGCCTGCCTTGGCGAGAATGTCGGAGGTTGCCGCCGACTTCTCCATCGCCAGCGCCTGCAACAGACGCTCCACCGTCACGAAACTGTCGCCGGCCTTCTTCGCCAGATCCTCGGCGGTGGAAAATACCTTGGCCAGCGGCTGCGCCAGATAAAGCTGGCCATTGCCGCCTTCGACGCGCGGCTGTGCCTCAAGCGCGGCATCAACGCCGAGCTCCACATCCTTCGCAAGACCGCCGGCGCGATCGATCAGCGAGGCTGCGAAACCTTCATCGTCATCGATAAGAGCCTTGAGGATGTGCTCGGGCGTGAACTGCTGGTTGTTTCGGTTCAGTGCATATTGCTGTGCCGACTGAATGAAGCCGCGCACGCGCTCGGAATACTTATCAAGATTCATGCCTGTCTCCTTGGCTGTCCGGCCCGCTGTGCGGCACCGGAGCAGATTGCGGTGACGAACCCGCCCCATGGAGCCAGGTTCAATTCTTCACAGATATGGGGCGCACAACCAATGCTCTCAAGGAGCCCGTGGGCGTAACAGGAGGAATTTTCCGGGCTTCTTCGCAGCACATGCTTTCGACGACAAAAAAGCGGCGGAGATTTCTCTCCACCGCTTTTCATATCTTCAAAAAAGAGTTTTTCGGATCAGCTTTCCGAAGCGGCCACGGCCGGCTCTTCAGCCTGCGCTCCCTCGGCCGTTTCCTTGCTCGCCGCAGTGGCGCGCGGCTTGCGCGGACGGCGCGGCTTGGCAGGCGCTTCCGCCTCCGGCTTTGCTTCCTTCTTCTCGGCCTCGGCGGCCAGAGCGGCCGGGCCGAGATTGGGTTGAGGTGCCAGCGCAGCATCATCAGCTACGGCAGCAGGCGAAGCAGCTTCTTCCACCTCAGCAACGGCCGTTGTAGCGGCAGCTTCGCTGTCCTTCTGGCGCGGTTCGCGAGTGCGGCGTTCGCCGCGCTGGCCGCCGGCCCTCTCGCGGCCCCGACCGCCTTCGCGGTTAACGCGATTCTCGGCAACTTCTTCCGCGTTCAGCGCAACTTCGGCGGGAACGCCTTCGATCACCGGCTGCGGACCCGAGCCATTCCCGGCCTGAGGCTGGTTCTGATGCGCTTCATTGCCGGTGCTGGCAGGAACTTCTGCGTCATCGCGATCGTCTTCATCGTCGAAGTCGTCACGTACAGGCTGTACATGCTGGATCGGCATCTGCGCCTGTGCGGCGGCAATGATTCGATTGTAGTGCTCGGCGTGCTGCAGATAGTTTTCAGCCATCACGCGGTCGCCGGAGCTCATCGCATCGCGAGCGAGCGTCGTATATTTTTCGGCGATCTGCTGAGCGGAGCCACGAATTTTGACGTCCGGGCCATTGCTCTCGTAATTCCGGCTTAAAGGGTTCGGCCCTTTGCGGTTGTTATTGTTATTATTGTTATTATTGCCGCCATTATTGCGACCGCGCATACGCCTGTTCTGCTGTTGTGGCCTCATCCGAGTCTCTTCAGTTGGAAAATCAAGAAAAACCTATCGCGGCGGCAAGGCTCATGGGGCCTGCCGATTTGTCATCCCGCCGGTGCTCGCCCGCATCGATTGCGTTGGCGCCACGTGCCACCTTGTCCCGGTCACATAACACTTACCGGATGATTCCCCGCGAAGCATTCAGCGCCATTTGCGCATAAGGCAGCTATGTCCAAGGGAACCGAATCTCTGGAAGATCTGCCTGCTTCAACTCATCCGGTTGAGGTGACCCTATCTATATTTGCAGACCTTGCCAAGCGTTATTTCGCCGCGGGTACAAGCTCTTTACGCAACTGCGAACAGAAGAACCCGGTCATTTCCGCCCAGATCGCGTCTGGCTTCCAGCAGCCGAAAACATTCATTTTCAAAAATGGAGATGACCTCCAAACGCTGCGTGTTGCCGATTTCCACGACCACGGCACCATCTTGTTCGAGATGGGCGGCTGCCTGCGCGGCGATGACGCGGTAGGGCTGCAACCCATCCTCTCCACCATCCAGAGCGCGTACCGGATCAAATAACCGGACTTCAGCTTGCAGGCCGGCAATATCATCGGAACGAATATAGGGAGGGTTTGAGGCAATTACATGGAAACGGCCGTTTACTTGCGAAAACCAGTCACTGCGCAGGGCCGTGAACCTGTCTGCAAGGCCGAGACCGGCGGCGTTGCGCGCCGCGGTTGCCAGAGCATCCGCCGAAACATCGACGCCGATTGCCGTGGCGTCCGGCACATTGGCGAGCAGGGCAAGCGCGATGGCGCCCGTTCCCGTCCCAAGGTCCAGAACCCTGCACGCCCCTTCCCGCGCAGCGACGTCGCGCATGAAAGGCAGGATCGCATCGATGAGGATCTCCGTGTCCGGCCGCGGCTCCAGCGTCTGCGCCGACAGCGACAGCTCAAGGCCGTAGAACTCCCGAAAGCCAAGGATCCTGTGGACAGGCTCGCCGGCGGATCTGCGTTCAAGCGCGGCCTCGACCGCAGCTACCGCCTGTGATTCTGTGACCATGTCCGGCCACGCAATGGCATCGCTGCGGCTGGTGCCGGTGAAATGCTCCACCAGAAGGCGTGCATCCAGCGCGGCATCTTCAATTCCCGAAGCTTCAAGCCTTTGCCGGGCAAGACGCAACAGCTCTGCAAGGGTCACGGAAGCCTCCGGCGACGGCGCAAAATCTCAGCTCTCCGTCATATCGGCCAGCAGCTTCGACTGATGGTCGGAAATGAGGGCATCGATGATTTCGTCCATCTCGCCCATCATCACCCGATCCAGCTTGTAGAGAGTGAGATTGATGCGGTGGTCGGTCACCCGCCCCTGCGGGAAATTGTAGGTGCGGATGCGCTCGGAGCGGTCGCCGGAGCCAACCTGCGACTTGCGCGATTCGGAGCGCTCTTCCGCTGCACGGGTGCGCTCCATGTCGAACAGGCGCGCACGCAGGATCTGCATGGCCCGCGCCCGGTTCTGATGCTGCGATTTTTCAGCCGAAACAACCATGATGCCTGTGGGAAGGTGAGTGATGCGCACGGCCGAGTCGGTGGTGTTGACGTGCTGGCCGCCGGCGCCCGAGGCGCGCATGGTGTCGATGCGGATGTCCTCGGCGCGAATGTCGATATCGACCTCCTCCGCTTCTGGAAGCACGGCGACCGTGGCCGCCGAGGTATGGATGCGCCCCTGCGCCTCGGTTTCGGGCACGCGCTGGACGCGATGCACGCCTGATTCGAACTTCAGATGCGCGAACACGCCCTTGCCGGAAACTGTCGCGATGATTTCCTTATAGCCGCCGACATCGCCTTCGCTGGCCGAAATGACCTCAAAGCGCCAGCCGCGCCCGGCCGCATAGCGCTCGTACATGCGAAAAAGATCGCCCGCGAACAGGGCCGCCTCATCGCCACCGGTGCCGGCGCGGATTTCGAGAATTGCATTCTTCTCGTCTGCCGCATCGCGGGGCAGAAGAAGGATCTGAATGTCATGCTCTAGCGCCTCGATGCGGTCTTCGACATCAGCCAATTCGGCTTCAGCCAGTTCGCGCATCTCCGCATCGGTCGACTTGTCGGCCAGCATTGCGGTGAGATCCGCCTGCTCGCGCTCGGCTTCCCGCAAAGCGCGGACCTTGCCTGCAAGATCCTGCAACTCGGAATATTCCGAAGCCATCTTCACATAGGCTTCCGGCTCCGGGCCAGCCGCCATCTGCGCTTCGAGCATTTCGAAACGCTTGACGACCTGATCCATGCGATCGCGGGGAAGACTGCTCATGCTGCTACCGTTGCCGGGCTGGGCATCCCGCAAACGGACCGTAAAGCCGGCTTTGCACAGATGCGGATGAAAAGACCCTGTTCACTCCAACTTTCTTCAAAAGGCCGGAATGCACTAAAGGGGAATCGAATGGTCGTCGGCAAAGGCGTGTAACAGCGCCCGCATCGGAATATCGTTCGCGGTGGCCGACAGATTGTCGGCGAAAAACGCCTCCAACTCTGCAACCGGCAGCTCCGTCAGCATCGCCTTGACCGGGCCGATCGACGCCGGCGACATGGAAATGGAGCGGAAGCCAAGGCCGATCAGAACCATGGCCGAGATCGGCTTACCGGCCAGTTCTCCGCACAGCGTCACCGGCGTGTGGTTGCGCCGGCCTGCATCCGCGATGGTCTTCAGAACCCTCAGGAATGGCACCGAAAGCGGATCGAAGCGATCGGCCACCAGCGTGTTGCCGCGATCCACGGCCATGACGAACTGGAACAGGTCGTTGGAACCGACCGATACGAAATCCACCGCCTTCATCAGCTCGTCGAGCTGGAACAGCAGCGAGGGCACCTCGATCATGGCGCCGAGCTTGAGACTGTTGGGCAACAGGTGCGCGAAGCGCGACAGATGGCGCACCTCGCGGTCGATGATTTCGCGCGCCTGGGCGATCTCACCAAGCTCCGTCACCATCGGCAGCATCAGCTTGAGCTCGCGCCCGCCGGCAGCCTTGAGCAAGGCGCGAATCTGCGTGCGCAGCAAGCCCGGCCGGTCGAGGGTGAGGCGGATCGCGCGCCAGCCGAGCGCCGGGTTCTCCTCCGGCGTGTTGTTCTTGAAATAAGGCAGCACCTTGTCGCCGCCGATGTCGATGGTGCGGAAGGTGACGGGCTTGCCGCGCGCGGCGTCCAGCACATCCCGGTAAAGCTGTTCCTGACTCTCGGCGCGCGGGAAGGTGGAGGCCACCATGAACTGCAGCTCGGTGCGGAACAGGCCGATACCGGCCGCGCCCGATTCCGCCAGTTGCGGCAGGTCGACCATGAGGCCCGCATTCATCAGAAGGTCGATCAGGACGCCGTCTCTGGTCACGGAGGGCTTGTTGCGCAGCTCTCGATAAAGCTCCTGCCGCCGCGCGCGGAACCGCACCTTTTCGGCATAAGCCGATTCGAGGTCCGACTGCGGGCGCAGATGAACCGAGCCTTCCTCACCGTCGACGATGATGGCGTCGCCGTTCTCGGCCATCGACACGGCGCCCTTGACCTGCCCGACCACCGGAATGCCGGTCGCGCGCGCAACGATCACCACATGGCTGGTGGCGGCGCCGTCTTCGAGCACCAGTCCGCGCAGCTTCTCGCGCGGATAATCAAGCAGTTCCGCCGCCCCCATGGAGCGCGCCACGATGATCGCATCCTTGGGCAAGGCCGCCGCGATGTCCTCCGGGCCGGCCCCCATCAGCTGGCGCAGCAACCGGTTGGCGAGATCGTCGAAATCGCTCATCCGCTCGCGCAGATAGGGATCGGTCATGTGGATCATGCGCGCGCGCATGTCGCTCTGGACCTTTTCGACCGCAGCCTCGGCGGTCAGCCCGTTGCGGATCGCTTCTTCCAGCCTGCGCACCCAGCCGCGATCGTTGGCGAACATGCGGTAAGCTTCCAGAACCTCGCGATGCTCGCCCTCGAAGGCCACGTCGCGCCGTTCCAGCATGTCGTCGATGGACAGCCTGAGCGAGCCCAGCGCCGTTTCCAGCCGCCGGATTTCCTCATCGCTGTCCTCGTTGAACAGGTTGGTGACGACGACGCGTGGCTCGTGCAGCACGACATGGCCAAGCCCCATGCCATCATTGAAGGACACGCCGCCGAACGAAACCGGACGCTTGAGATCGAGCTCGAGGCCGGGGCGCGACAGACGCGCAAGGTCACCGGTAGCGATCATCTCGGCGATGACCATGGCGGTGGTTTCCAGCGCCTCGACCTCGTCGTCGCGATAGGTGCGCATGGTCTTGTTCTGGACGACCAGAACGCCGAGCGTGCGCCCTGCCCTCAGAAGAGGCACACCGAGGAAGGAGCTGTAAATCTCCTCGCCGGTCTCCGGCAGATAGGCGAATGCGGGGTGTTCCTGCGCGTTCGACAGGTTGAGCGGCCGGGCGCTGGCGGCAATGGTGCCGACCAGACCCTGACCAAGACGCAGCTGTACAAGGTGAACGGCGCCGGGGTTGAGGCCTTCGGTAGCGTAGAGCTCAAGAACCGAATCGGCGCGCAGCACATAAAGGGAGCAGACTTCCGCCACCATGTTGGCGGCAATGTCGCGCACAATCCGGTCGAGTCTATCCTGCGGCTCCAGCGGCTCCTGCATGAGCTCGCGCAGCCGTTTCAGTAGAACGCGTGGGCCGACCGCCGTTTCGCGCATTGCGGCGTCTTTCTCCAATGGCCGCTCTATCCGGACCTGCGCGCCGGAAATGGCCCGCGGCCGGGCCCGCGACCCTTACTGCCTGTCAAGACCATATACGGAATGGAGCGTGCGCACTGCAAGCTCCGTATACGGTCCGTCGATCAGAATGGAAATCTTGATCTCCGAAGTGGTGATGGCGCGGATATTGATACCCTTTTCCGCCATCGCCTCGAAGGCGGTGGCTGCGACGCCCGCATGGCTGCGCATGCCGATGCCGATGACCGATACCTTCGACAGGCCCTTGTCATGCTGGATGGCATCATATCCGACCGTCTCACGTGCCTTGTCCAGGACGGCGAGCGCCTTGTCGACGTCTCCGGAAGGAACCGTGAAGGTGATGTCCGTGAACTTGCCGTCCTCGGAAATGTTCTGGACGATCATGTCGACATTGATGCCGGCCTCGGCCAGCGGCCCGAAAATGGCGGCGGAAACGCCCGGGCGGTCGGCGACACGGCGCAGCGAGATCTGCGCTTCGTCCTTGGCGTAGGCAATACCGGTGACGACCTGCTGTTCCACGATTTCATCCTCGTCGCAAATGAGCGTTCCAGGCGGATTGAGAAAGTCGTCCATGCCGGGAGCATCCGGCTCCACGAAGGACGAGCGCACGAAGGTGCGCACCTTGTGCACCATGGCCAGCTCCACCGAACGAACCTGCAGCACCTTGGAGCCGAGCGAGGCCATCTCCAGCATTTCCTCGAATGAAATGCGATCGAGGCGGCGTGCCTTCGGCTCCATGCGCGGGTCGGTCGTGTAGACACCGTCCACGTCGGTATAAATATCACAGCGGTCCGCCTTGACGGCCGCCGCGATGGCCACGGCGCTGGTGTCGGAACCGCCACGGCCGAGCGTCGAGATGCGGTTGTCGGGGGCCAGCCCCTGGAAACCGGCGATGACGGCCACCTGTCCCTCGCCGAAACGCTTGATCAGGAACGAGCCGTCGATCTCCTTGATACGGGCGGCACCGTGCGAATTGTCGGTGCGGATCGGGATCTGCCAGCCAAGCCAGGAGCGGGCATTGACGCCGATATTCTGGAGCGCAAGCGCCAGAAGGCCGGCCGTGACCTGCTCGCCCGAAGCGACGACGGCATCGTATTCGCGCGCATCATGCATGGGCGATGCTTCGCGGGTCCACGCCACCAGCTCGTTGGTCTTGCCGGCCATCGCCGAAACGACCACCGCCACCTCATGGCCGCAATCGACTTCACGTTTCACATGCCGCGCCACATTGCGGATGCGGGCGATGTCGGCGACCGAAGTCCCGCCGAATTTCATCACGATACGCGCCATGGGAGCGGAATGCCTTTGAATGACGGGGATATCCCCGGATGATCGGTCTGGCACGGGACAAACCAGCCTCGCGCCGATGCGCCGCCTCCTTAGCCAATAGAGACTTTTCGCGCAAGGGATTGCCGCAGTCTGGTATAAATGTCGCCTTGACTTTCCGCGTCCCAAACCCGACTTCGTACGAACCACGGAGAGCAAGAACATGTCCGACACCCGACGATCGACCATCGATTCCGGAGAAGTTGAACGTTTTTCGGCACTTTCCGCCGAATGGTGGAACCCGAACGGCAAGTTCCGCCCGCTGCACAAGTTCAATCCGGTGCGCCTGTCCTATATCCGCGACCAGATCGCGGAGCGCTTCGGCAGGGACACCCATGCGGCGCGTCCGTTCGAAGGCCTTCGCATCCTCGACATCGGCTGTGGCGGCGGCCTGCTGTGCGAGCCCATGGCCCGTCTCGGCGCTGAGGTCGTCGGGGCCGATGCATCCGCAACCAACATCGAGGTGGCAAAACTCCATGCTGCCGAATCAGGCGTCGGCATCGATTACCGCGCCACAACGGCCGAGGATCTGGCCGACGCGGGCGAAAAATTCGACGTCGTGCTGAACATGGAAGTCGTCGAGCACGTCTCCGACATCGGACTGTTCATCAGCAAGTGCGGAGAAATGGTCAAGCCGGACGGCATCATGTTCGTGGCCACTATCAACCGCACGCTGAAGGCGCTGGGGCTGGCCATCGTCGGCGCCGAATATGTCCTGCGCTGGCTGCCGCGCGGCACGCACCAGTTCGGCAAGCTGGTCCGCCCGGACGAGCTGGAAAGCGCGCTCGCCAATGCGGGCCTGAGCGTCATCGACCGCACCGGCGTCGTCTATCATCCGCTGGCTGATCGCTGGCAGCGCTCGAAGGACATGGACGTCAATTACATGGTTCTGGCGGAGCGGACGAAGCCGGCCTGAGGCAAAACGGCCGAATCAGCCTGCGGCCTGCCGCCGTGCTGCGGTTTTCTGTGCCTTCGTGGTGATGGCGACGCCGATCATCACCATCAGCGCACCCAGCCACGTTTCCCAGCGATAGTGCTCGCCCAGAAAGATGGTGCCGGCGAGCAGCGCCACGGCCGCCGCGACATAGCCGATCTGGCTGAGATAGACTGGACCGCCCACCGCCTGCAGCCGGAAATAAAAGGCGAACATGGCAGCAGCAGCCACGACCTGAGCAAAAGTCACCCACGGCACTTCGGCAAGCGGCGTGAACGCAGACAGGCCCGGAATGAGGACGATGGCGGCCAGCAGCATCGCTGCCGATGCCAGATGGCTGCCGACGGCAAGTTCCGTCGGCCCCGTATCCGCCGGCCAGTCGATGGTGCGGTATATGTTTCCGACTGCCAGCAACACGGGAAGCAGAAGCCCGATCGCCACCCAGACCGGGTCGGCCGGCTGTGAGGCTTCGCCCCGTGTCAGCGCGACCAGCGCCGCGCCGGCGAAGCCGATCGCTATTCCGGACATGCCAAGCGCGTTGGGGCGCTGCATGCCGAGCAGCAGCGAAAGCGCCAGCGTCACCACGGGCGACAGCGTGTACATGATGCCGGTATAGCCGGCGCCAAGCTTCGGTATCACCGAAAAGACGAGCAGATTGGGCAGGGCATAGGAGATGGCGGCAGCGATCAGGAAATAGCGCAGCCGGTGGCCGGTCAGCCTCATGCGCTGGCGGCGCGCCAGCAGAACGCACAGCAGCACGCCGCCCGCGCCCATCGAGATGACGAAAGACCACACCATGGCATGAACGCCGGCCGCAGACGCGATCTTGCCGAGCGGAAGCCCGACGCCGAGCAGAAATCCGGTGATCAGAAGAAGGCCGGCGGCCGAGTCCCAGAGTGCTTTCATGCGGGGAAGCTAGCCTGCTGGGCGGGGCACGCAAATGTGTCAGCACCCATCAGGGCAATTGGGCCAGAGCCGACGCCGAGCGACCGGACGCAGGGTCCGGTCAGTTCCTGTCGTCGGGGAAAACAGGGATCGGCATGAACTCTATGCCGTCCTCTGCAAGGCCCTTCGCCTCTTCCAGCGTCGCCTCGCCATAGATGCCGCGCGCATCCGCTTCGCCGAAATGGATCTTGCGGGCTTCCTCGGCGAATTTGTCGCCGACATAGTCGGCATTCTCCCGCACCTTTGTCGCCAGCGCCTTGATCTCCTCCAGCGCCCGGCGCTGCGCCTCACCCATGGCCAGCGCCATCTTTTCCTTCTTCTTCGACGTGGAGACTGCGGGCGCCATCAGCGCCTTTTCCACCTTTGAAGAACCGCAGGCCGGGCAATCGACGAAGCCGCGCTTCTTCTGGGTTTCGAAGTCGTCGCTGCTGCGAAACCAGGCTTCAAACTCGTGGTCGTGCTCGCAAACGAGGGAAAAGCGGATCAAGCCTCTGCCCTTTCGACTGTCCGGCCGGCGCCGTCCGCCAGCGTGAACTCCCGTGCATTCTTCAGGTTCGGTATCTTGCCGCGCGCAGCAGCCGATTGTGAGGGGTCGATTTCGGCCACGACGACGCCCGGCCGGTCGTGATCCGCCTCGGCAAGCACACGTCCCCACGGATCGACGATGAGCGAATGGCCGAACGTCTCGCGCCCGTCCTCATGCTGGCCGCCCTGTGCGGCGGCAACGACGAAAGCGCCGTTCTCGATAGCCCGCGCGCGCAGGAGAACATGCCAGTGCGCCTCGCCGGTCTGCCGGGTGAACGCCGCCGGCACGGTCAGCACCTGTGCGCCGGCCAGCGCCTCGGCGCGAAAAAGCTGCGGGAAACGCAGATCATAGCAGATGGCAAAGCCCAGCGTCGCATCGTTGATCCGGGCGGTGACGGCGTGTGTTCCGGGCTCGTAGGCCGCGGATTCGCGCCAGCTTTCGCCATGATCGAGATCGACGTCGAACATGTGGATCTTGTCATAGGTGGCGAGCGTCTCGCCGGTGGGGGAAAACAGCAGCGCCCGGTTGGCCACCTTGCCGTCCTCACGCAGGATCGCCGTTGAGCCGATATGCAGGAACAGGCCGAGTTCTTCCGCAAGACGGCGGGCGGTGGCGACGATGATGTCGCGATCCTCGGGCACGAAGAGTTTTTCGCGCGCTTCCTTTTCACGCACCATGGCGCCGGTCATTTCAGGCGTCTGCACATAGGTTGCGCCGAACCCTGCGGCTTCGCGCACGAGCGCCTCCATGTCCCGTGCGTTGCGCTCAGGCTCCATGCCCGAACGCATCTGGACCGCTGCTGCCCTGAACACTCCCATCTGCTTTATCCTCCGATGTCAGGCGTCCTGTGCCAGCAGTGCGTCGAGCCTGCCGGTTTCTTCCAGTGCATGCAGGTCGTCGCATCCGCCGACATGCTGCGCACCGATGAAAATCTGCGGAAATGTGGTTCGACCGTTGGCGCGGGAGATCATCTCCTGGCGCAGCTCCGGCGAAAACGAAGCATCAAGCTCCTTGTAGGCCACGCCCTTGCGGTCGAGAAGCCGTTTTGCCGCCGAACAATATCCGCACATGGCGCGCGTGTAGATGGTTACATTGACCATTGGTCAACAATCCTGCCTGTTTCACAGAATTCATATAGGCTCTGTCGTTGCAGGCTGGAAGTCCCCCCGGCCGGCATCCGTCCCGGCGCCCGGCAGCACACGCGCGACGGTGAGCACGTCCACTGCCCCCGCCCCACCCTTTTTCAGGGCAAGAGTCACGGCCCGCACGGTGGCGCCGGTCGTGTAGACATCGTCGATTAGCAGCACCCTTCGCCCCGCTATCGCAAGCATCCCTTCCGGCGGCACGCGGAATGCACCTCGCAGATTGTCCTCGCGCTCGCGCCGCTCCAGCCCGACCTGCGGCCGCGTCTGGCGCACGCGCTTCACTACAGAAGGCTCGAATCTTATGCCCGAACGCGCCGACAGCGCGCGGGCAAGCTCAGCCGACTGGTTGAACTTGCGACGAAAGAAGCGACGCCAGTAAAGCGGAACCGGCACGATCACCTCTGCCTCGGCGAGCAATTCCGCGCCGGCCCTCTGCATCCATCCGGCCATCCACGGCGCAAGATCGGTGCGATCGTGATATTTGAGGCCCCGCACCATGTCGCAGGCCACTCCGCTATAGATCACGGCCGCGCGGGCGCGCTCAAAGGGCGGCGGATCGGCCAGCGCCTCGCCCGACAGGAAACCCTCGCCCATTTCATGCGGAAACGGCGTGCCCATGACGGGGCACCACGGCCGCTCCAGAAAGGTCAGGCTCGGCCAGCAGGAACCGCACAAAACGCCGGGCTGGCTGACCTGACGGCGACAGCCGGCACACACCGGGGGAAACAATATCCGCGCCGGCCAGTCGAAAATGGTTCGGCCAAGCCCCTTGATCTCCCCCCTCCAATCGGCCACCTGATTGCCAGTTGGTAAGCCCAGATGGCAAATTAAGCAGAAAATCCGGAAGCGCAATACGTGGTGCAGACCCTCTTCGACACCCCTCTCTGGCTGGTCCACAAGCGTCGGGCTCAGCGTCTCGATGTCGCCGGCGCGGACTTTCTCATGCGCCATGCCGCCGACGATCTGGCCGAGCGGCTTTCGGCGGTCGACCGCCGGTTCGGACAGGCGGCAGCACTTTTTTGCCAGACGCCAGCGGCAATGGCGGCGATCACCGACAGTGGCAAGGCGCAAAGCGTCGTGCGGGTGGAGTGCGACGCCTGTTTCGCCGGCGGTGCGGACACGATACTCGCTCCGTTTGAGACCGTGCCGCTCGAACCGGAAAGCATCGACCTCGCCATCTCGCTCATGTCCTTGCAGACGATGAACGACATTCCCGGCATGCTGGTGCAGATCAGGCGCGCGCTGAAGCCGGACGGCTTGTTTCTCGGCGCCATGGCTGGCGCAGGCACGCTGGCCGAATTGCGCGAAAGCCTTCTTGCGGCAGAAACAGAGCTTCATGGCGGCATCAGCCCGCGCATCAGCCCCTTCGTGGATGTGCGTGATGCCGGCGCCCTGTTGCAGCGCGCCGGATTTGCGTTGCCCGTCGCCGACATCGAGACCATGACGGTGCGCTACGATCATATGTTCGCGCTGATGGCGGACCTGCGCGCCATGGGCGAAACCAACGTGCTGGCCGATCGGTCACGCCGCCCGGCCACGCGCGCGCTGTTCGCCCGCGCAGCCGAAATCTACGCCGAGCGCTTCTCCGATCCGGACGGGCGCATCAGGGCAAGCTTTCCCGTGGTGTGGCTGTCAGGCTGGGCGCCCGATGCTTCGCAGCAAAAGCCGCTGAAGCCAGGCAGCGCGAAGATGTCGCTGGCTGAGGCCCTTCAGAACTCTACAAAGCAATGAAATCCCGGCTTCCGGCCAATTTCCGGCAGGGAGCGTCGCAGGGTTCGCGAAGCAGGCCTTAACGGACCGAGCCGACCAGAACCTGCTGGTCGTCTCGGATCGAGACCCAGCGTCCGGTATGGTTCGAGGCCTGACGCTTCAGGTACCGATAGCCGGTGTCTTCCCACGAACGCACGTCATCACGCAGGTTGTCGAGAATGAAGTCGCCCTTGCTGGTGCGCACCGTCAGCACGGCATGGCCTTCACCATCGGGCTTGCGAACCACGGTGATGAGCAGGTCGGAAAGCGGAACACCCATCTTGTTCAGCTGGCGGCGCTTTTCCAGCACATAGTCCTCGCAATCGCCAACGCCATTGTCGGGATAGGCCCAGACTTCTTCCTTGCCGTAGATTTCCATATCGCTCATGGGCGTGACGGCCGCGTTGACGCCGACGGAAACCTTCACCAGCATGTCCCACAGCTGCTGCGTCATCTTTACCGGGCCGCGATCGACCGTGCGGATGGAGCATTCAGCCTTGTTGATCTGGCAGAAATCGTAATGGCCGATTGGCTGCGAGGTGATGCCACTCGTCACCATGGAGCCGGCCATCACAGCCGGCACACCAAGAGCCAGCACGGCTGCCAGCCCGGTCATGCCTGTCATGATGGCGCGCAAGCGCAGCCCTGAGGGAAAAGAAGTCATTGGCCCGCTCGCCTCTGTTCGTTAACAAAACGTTAACGGCGATTTACACTTCGTGTCAATTGACCTGAAGGTGAGCCTTGAAACATGGTTAAGGAGAGCGGCGAATGTGCAACAGTCGCCGCTGCCTCGGCGTCAGGAAGGTCTGGAGCGTACCAGACGCGGCTTCGCGGCCGCGGCATCCTGCCTGTTGCTGGCGATGAAATCCATGATGCGCGGGGCAATCTCGGCACGGAAACGTGAACCGTTGAACACGCCATAGTGACCGACGCGCGGCTGCATGTAGTGGGCCCGCCTGGAATCCGGCAGGTTCACGCAAAGGTCGTGCGCGGCCTGCGTCTGGCCAAGCCCCGATATGTCGTCGTTCTCGCCTTCGACCGTAAACAGCGCGACATTGCGAATGGCGCCCGTATCGACAAGCTTGCCGCGATGCCGCATTTCGCCCTTCGGCAGGGAATGGCTGATGAAGACGCTGTCGACCGTCTGCAGATAGAATTCTGCCGTCAGGTCCATCACAGCCAGATACTCATCATAGAAATCGCGGTGCTTCTCTGCGCTGTCCCCGTCATCCTTGACGAGGTGCATGAAGAAGTCCTTGTGCGCGATCATGTGGCGGTCGAGGTTCATGCTCATGAAGCCCGACAGTTGCAGGAAGCCCGGATAGACCTTGCGGCCGAAGCCGGGCGCCGGCCACGGCACTTCCATGATGGCGTTGTCGCGAAACCACTCCAGCCCTTTTTCCTCGGCCAGCACGTTCACGGCGGTCGGGCTGCGGCGCGTGTCGATCGGGCCGCCCATCAGCGTCATCGACGCCGGGGCAAGCGGGTCGCCGCGCTGCTCCATCACCGCAGCGGCCACCAGAACGGGCACGGAAGGCTGGCAGACCGCCATCACATGCGTGTCCGGGCCCAGCGTGTTCAGCATGTCGATCACGTAGTCCACGTAATCGTCGAAATCGAAACAGCCGTCCGAAGCCGGCACCATGCGCGCGTCGGTCCAGTCGGTGATGTAGACGTCCGCGTGCGGCAGCATGGTTTCCACGGTGCCGCGCAGAAGCGTCGCATAGTGGCCGGACATCGGCGCAACGATCAGAAGCTTTGGATCCGGACGCCGGCCAGCCGGCAGATCCCGATGAAAATTCAGCAGACGGCAAAAGGGACGCGACCAGACGACCCTTTCCGCAACGTCGACCGTGGCCCAGTCTACCTTTGTTGTATGAAGCCCGAACTCCGGCTTGCCATAGTGGCGGGTGCTACGCTCGAAAAGCTCTGCCGTCGCGGTCACCGATCGCCCCCACACGGTTCCCGAAAACGGATTGAGCGGGTTGGAATAGAGCGCGTGCATGGCATCCGCAAAAGCGCGGGCGGGCTGCAATGCGGCATGATTCAGTTCGTAAAGCTGATAGAACATCAAAAGTCCTTGCCACCTGACGACCTATGAGGACGGCGACGCCGGACCTTCACTGTCGGACCGTGAAATTAACAACATATTGCTGCTATGCAATATTCCATGCAACAAAGTGCCAAATTCCTGTGCGCACAGCGTAATTTCACCCGCCGGCTAACACCTTCCCAACGATTCGCTTTCTGGACTAGCCGCATGGGGCCGCTTATAAGCGGTTTCAACAAGGCTGGAGCGTTGGGCGGCCGGACGAAATCGTCCGGCACCGCAGCAATATGGCTACAAAGAAATATCTGGAGCAGCGAACCCACATTCGCCAGAATGATCGCGGCTCCAGCGTGAAAGGCATTTCATGACCGCGCCCGATCAGACCAGCGTTGCCACGGTGGCAACCTCCGGCCTCGATATCGCATTGTTCACACGGCCCTGGGTTTTCATCCGCGGCGTGCCGGCGATGAAATTTCTGCCGCCCGAAGGCCCGCCGGAGATCGCCCTTGCCGGCCGCTCCAATGTCGGCAAGTCGTCGCTCATCAACGCGCTGGTCTCGAGAAAGGGTTTGGCGCGCACCTCCAACACCCCCGGTCGCACGCAAGAGCTGAACTACTTCGTTCCAGACGGATTTTCCGGGCAGGATGCCGATCTGCCCCCGCTGGCGCTGGTCGACATGCCCGGCTACGGCTACGCGCAGGCGCCCAAGGAGCATGTCGATCAGTGGACGAAGCTGGTGTTCGACTATCTGAAAGGCCGCGTGACGCTGAAGCGCGTCTATGTGCTCATCGATTCCCGCCATGGCATCAAAGCCAATGACGAGGACGTGCTGTCCCTGCTCGACAAGGCAGCCGTTTCCTATCAGATCGTTCTGACCAAGACTGACAAGATAAAAGCCGCCGGCGTGCCGCGGCTGATCGAGGATACAGTGCAGAAAATCCGCAAGCGTCCGGCAGCGTTCCCGGCCGTGCTGGCGACCTCTTCGGAAAAGAATCAGGGGCTGGACGAGTTGCGGGCCGCCATCATCCAGTGCGCACGTGGAGAATAGTCCCTTATGGGCTGCTCATGGCCTGGCTGATCTTTGAATCGTTCGATCCCCACATGGCCGTTACCTGATCCGCGGCTCCGCCGAGCGCCACGATGATGGCAAGCGTGATCAGTGTAGCGATAAGGCCATATTCGATCGCGGCAGTGCCGGTCTGGTCTGCAAGGAACTGCCGGATGAGAACGACCATGCGCGAATGCCCCTCTTTTGAAGAGAACCTATCGGGCAGGGATTAAGGAAGGTTAACGCAACAGCGTTAACGCAGGGTAAAGTGCCGCGGTTCAGCAATCTCCGCTGCGTGAGCCATTGGCGCGAATGATGCAGACGCCGGTGTTGGAAGCCTGCAACACGCTTCTGCGCATGGTGTATGTGTTTGTGCCACGCGCCACGGAACCCGTGCTCATGAAATCAAGTCCCGCCGGCTCGGCGCGGGACAACTGGTGAGCGGTCCTGTCCGCCAGATATGGCGTTACCAGCAGGGTGAGGGCGGCAGCCGCCGTTCCGAAAAGCAGCGAAAGCCGCAACATGCCCATGCCTCCGCGTCTCACGACCGCCTGGCGACGCCCGCGAATTCTTTCCCAGTCGTTGTCGAGACTCAAACCGGCCTCCCCGGAAAATTGCCCACACCCCTACGGACCAGCAAAGGACCGAAGCCATGTTCAGTTTTTCAGAACATGCTTAATACAACCTTAAAGCGAAATGCGGGAGGCGTTGCCGCGTTACAGGAGATCGATCAGGAAGGGGATCAGCGGCGCATCGGCCGGCGGCATCGGATAGTCGCGCATCTGGCGCGGGCGCACCCATTTCAGCGCCTGCGCCTCGCGAGGCTGCGGCGTGCCGGTGAAGCGCCTGCACACATAGAGCGGCATCAGCAGGTGGAAATCGTCATAGGTGTGGCTGGCGAAGGTCAGTGGTGCAAGGCACGGAATCTGCGTCTCGATGCCGAGCTCCTCGCGCAGCTCCCGCACCAGGCATTCCTCCGGCGTCTCGCCCTGCTCCACCTTGCCGCCGGGAAATTCCCACAGGCCTGCAAGCTGCTTGCCTTCTGGCCGCTGGGCGATCAGCACCCGTCCGTCGGCATCGACGAGCGCGCAGGCGCTGACCAGCAAAAGACGTCTCGGCTTGTCGGTCACGCTTTCAGGCTCCGGGCGGACGGCGATAGTGATAGCGATAGACCTCGGTGAACCCGAGGGAACGGTAAAGCGCAAGCGCCGGCTCGTTGGCGGCTTCCACCTGCAACCATGCCTGCCGTGCCCCGCGCAGGCGCGCCCATTTCAGCGCCGAAAGAACCAGCTTGCGGCCATGCCCCTGCCGACGCTCTCCGGCACGGGTTGCAATCTCGAACAGCCCGGCCAGATCACCGTCGTGAACGCAGATCAGGCTGGCAAGCGGCTCATTCCCGCGTTCCATCGCAAACAGTCCGGTTTGCGGCTGTATCGCGCCGATGATCTCGGAAAGACCCGCACGCAGAGAAGCGTCGGCCCCCTGCACTTCCAGCGAAGCCGACACGAAGCGTCCGATATCCTTCAACGGAATCTGGTCGATGGCCTCATCAACCTGCGCCTCGACCAGCGGCATGCTCATGACCAGCGAGTCGTCGAAGCGGGACCAGCCCTCGCCATCGAACCATGCGGAAAGCTCAGGCCCTGCCAGCGGCGACACGCGAAACGTCAGGGGACGACCATAGGACTCGAAACGGCGTCCGGCGCGCGCCACACGCTCCGTGATGCTGGCCACATCGCCCCGGTCGAGCGGATTGACGGAGTTGAGACGCTTGGCCGGATGCCCGGCGGTCAGCCGGATCACCCAGGTGCCATCGTAATGGACAGCAGCAGCCGGCCATGCGCGGAAGCCCGCCGCCTCGAAGCGGCGCACCGAAGCCAGTTGCTCGCTCGGATGGATCACGGTGGTCAGCTCCGATAGTCTCCGTTGATGGTGACATATTCCTTGGTCAGGTCACAGGTCCACACCGTGGCCTTGCCCCTGCCGATGCCCAGATCGACCCGGATGGCGATCTCATCGCGTTTCATATAGGCCGATGTCGCCTCTTCGGAATAGGAAACGTCGCGCTCGCCCTCATGGGCGAGGCGATTGTCGCCGAACCAGATCGACAGGCGGTCGCGGTCGGCCGGCTCGCCCGCCTTGCCGACGGCCATCACCACCCGACCCCAGTTGGCGTCCTCGCCGGCGACAGCGGTCTTGACCAGCGGCGAATTGGCGATGGCAAGCGCGATGCGCTTGGCCGAGCGTGCCGATTTTGCGCCCTCCACGGTGATCTCGATCTGCTTGCGTGCGCCCTCGCCGTCGCGCACAACCTGCAAGGCCAGCGACTTCAGGATCTTGCCGAGTGCGCGCTTGAAGGACGACAGGCGCGGATCCTTCACGTCGTTGATGGCAGGCGCGCCGCGCTTTGCAGCGGCGCCGGTCGCAAACAGCAGCAGCGTGTCGCTGGTCGAGGTGTCGGAATCGACGGTCACCGCGTTGAAGGTCTTTGCCGTGCCGCCGGACAGCAGCGCCTGCAACACAGGCGCGGCGATCGGCGCATCGGTGGCAATAAAGGAGAGCATCGTCGCCATATCCGGCGCGATCATCCCCGCGCCCTTGGCGATGCCGTTGATGGTCACGTCAACGTCACCAAGCTTCACCGTCGCCGTCGCCACCTTGGGATAGGTGTCGGTGGTCATGATGGCGCTGGCGGCCTCTTTCCAGAGCTCGGGCTTTGCATCGCTGACCAGCGCATCGAGCAGATGCGTGAAACGGGCCGGATCGAGCGGTTCGCCGATCACGCCCGTGGAGGCGAGGAAAACCTCGCTTTCGGAACAAGCTGCTGCCTTCGCCGCCGCCTTGCCGGTGGCGGAGGTCGTCTCGCGGCCCTTCTTGCCGGTGAAGGCATTGGCATTGCCCGAATTGACGACCAGCACCCGCGCCTTGCCGCCCGGCAGGTTCTCCCGGCAGAAGTCGACCGGGGCGGAAGGACATTTCGAGCGGGTGAACACGCCAGCCACGGCAGTGCCCGCATCAAACACCATGGCCAGCAAATCGGTGCGGCCCCTGTACTTGATGCCCGCTTCCGCGGTCGCCATGCGCACGCCCTCGATGGCCGGCATTTTCGGATATTTCTTGGGGGCAAGCGGGGAAATGGCAGCGGACATGTGGCCTCGGCTGAAAAAGGTGGAACGCGACAGGATTTGCCTCATCGCGCAACGTCACGCAAGGCGTTTGAAGGTTCTGGAGGGCCCGTCATGAAAAAGGCCGGTCATGGGACCGGCCTTTCTGTTTCCCCATCCAGGGAAACTGGCTTATTCGCCGTCGGCGCTTTCGACGGCCTTCTTCAGGTCAGCGTCGGGAATGTCGATCTTGGCCGCCGCGCGGGCATCCTTGACCAGCGCGAAATACTTGTCGCGGATCAGCAGCGACTTGACCTGCTCCTTGACCATATCGAACGCCGGCGGCTCCTTGGCGCGCTTGTCCTCAACCTTGATGACGTGCCAGCCGAACTGCGTCTGCACCGGCTCCTTGCCATAGCTGCCCGGTGCGATTTCGAAGGCGGCCTTTTCGAATTCCGGCACCATCTGGCCGGGACCGAAATAACCGAGATCGCCACCGCTGGTCTTGCCGCTCGGGTCGGTGGTATGCTCGTTGGCGAGCTTCTCGAAATCGGCGCCGCCGTCCAGATCCTTGACGATCTTGTCGGCCTCTTCCTTGGTCTTCACCAGAATATGGCGGGCGTGGACCTCGTTGACGGGCGTGGTGGCTGAGATTTCCTTGTCGTAGCGGGCGCGGATCTCGTCATCCGTGATCTTGCCGACAACTTCCTTCTCGACGAGCTGGCCATGCAGGGCACGGGCCTGGAGGAAGGCTGCGCGGCGCTGGAAATCCTCATCCTTGTCGAGGCCTTCAGCAATTGCCTTGTTGGACAGCACCCTCACTTCGATCGCGGCCGAGAGAGCTGCTGCACGGCGCTGGGCCTCAGGCAACTGCGCGAACTGCTGCGCCAGCTCGCTCTGCGCGAGTTCCAGATCGGCTTCGGTGATCGTCTGCCCGTCGACGGTGGCGACGACGGCCTTTGGATCGACCGGGGTTGCAGCTTCTGCCGCAGCTGCGGCCGGAGCCTGCTCCTGAGCCGCGAGCGGCGCCAGAGCCAGAGCGGAAAGGCCGACGGCCATGCCAAGGCTGGCAAGCGACACGCGACGGTACGAAAATGACATGAAAGAAACTCCGGTGGAGATTGCGAACAGTTTCAAAGCACTTCCAGTTAGCGAAAATGTGGCGGAATTCCGCGCATTCATGCGAAAAAGATCGTGCCGTTGACATCGGTGGTGGCGACTCTTATCTGTCCCACGACTTTGCGTCCATAACCGTTTTCCAAGCGATTTATGGTATTCCCTATGCGCAATGGCGGATATGACGGAGCAAACCGGCATCTGCCGCGATATTCAGGATTGCAATTGAAAGGGCCATTTCATGGTCAGTCTTGGCGGACTCGCCCGTAAGATCTTCGGTTCCTCAAACGATCGGCGCATCAAGGCGACCCGAGCCCGGGTTGCGGAAATAAACGCGCTGGAGGAGGAGCTCAAGGCTCTTTCCGACGAACAGCTGAGAGCGCGCACCGACGAATTCCGCAAACAGCTTGCCGATGGCAAGACCCTCGACGACCTTCTGATTCCCGCCTTCGCCACCGTGCGCGAGGCGGCGCGGCGCGTGCTCGGCATGCGCCCCTTCGACGTTCAGATGATCGGCGGCATGGTGCTGCATAATGGCGGCATCGCCG
This sequence comes from Aquamicrobium lusatiense, assembly GCF_014201615.1. Classification (NCBI taxonomy): domain Bacteria; kingdom Pseudomonadati; phylum Pseudomonadota; class Alphaproteobacteria; order Hyphomicrobiales; family Phyllobacteriaceae; genus Aquamicrobium; species Aquamicrobium lusatiense. Next base: position 27,120 of record NZ_JACHEU010000010.1, read on the forward strand.
AGATGCGCACCGGCGAAGGCAAGACTCTGGTCGCCACCTTGCCGACCTATCTCAATGCCCTCACCGGCAAGGGCGTACATGTCGTTACCGTCAACGACTATCTCGCCTCGCGCGACGCGAACTGGATGGGCAAGCTCCATCGGTTTCTCGGCCTCACGGTGGGCATCATCGTCCACGGCCTCTCCGACGAAGAGCGCCGCGATGCCTATGCCTGCGACATCACCTACGCCACCAACAACGAGCTCGGCTTCGACTATCTGCGCGACAACATGAAGTATGATCGCGCGCAGATGGTTCAGCGCGGCCACAACTACGCCATCGTCGACGAGGTGGACTCCATCCTCATCGACGAGGCCCGCACGCCGCTGATCATCTCCGGTCCGCTTGAGGACCGTTCCGAGATGTACAATACCGTCGATGCCTTCATCATCCAGCTCAAGCCGGAAGACTACGAGGTCGACGAAAAGCAGAAGACAGCCATCTTCACCGAGGATGGCACCGAGAAGCTCGAAGGCATGCTGCGTGCCGCCGGCCTGCTGAAGGGCGACGGGCTATACGACGTCGAGAACGTCGCCATGGTTCACCACGTCAACAACGCGTTGAAGGCGCACCGCCTGTTCCAGCGGGACAAGGACTATATCGTCCGCGACAACGAAATCGTCATCATCGACGAATTCACCGGCCGCATGATGCCCGGCCGCCGCTATTCGGAAGGCCTGCATCAGGCGCTGGAGGCCAAGGAACACGTCCAGATCCAGCCGGAAAACCAGACTCTGGCCTCGGTGACCTTCCAGAATTACTTCCGCATGTATGAGAAGCTGTCGGGCATGACCGGCACGGCGCTGACCGAAGCCGAGGAATTCGGCAACATCTACGGTCTGGAAGTCACTGAAATCCCGACCAACCTCCCCGTCCAGCGCATCGACGAGGATGATGAGGTCTACCGGACGGTCGAAGAGAAATACAAGGCGATCGTCAGGGAAATCAAGGAGGCGCGCGCCAAGGGCCAGCCGATCCTCGTCGGCACCACCTCCATCGAAAAGTCCGAATATCTGGCTGAGAGGCTTAAGAAGGACGGGCTGACCGACTTCGAGGTGCTCAACGCCCGCCATCACGAGCGCGAAGCATCGATCGTCGCGCAGGCCGGAAAGCCGGGCGCAGTCACCATCGCCACCAACATGGCCGGCCGCGGCACCGATATCCAGCTTGGCGGCAATGCCGACATGCGCATCGAGGAAGAGCTGGGCGACATGCCGGCCGGCCCCGAGCGCGAGGCGCGAGAGAAGGCGATCCGCGAGGACATTGCAAGGCTGAAGGAGCAGGCGCTGGCCGCCGGCGGGCTTTACGTTCTCGCCACCGAGCGCCACGAATCGCGGCGCATCGACAACCAGTTGCGCGGTCGCTCCGGCCGTCAGGGCGACCCCGGCCGCTCCAAATTCTATCTCTCGCTTCAGGATGACCTGATGCGCATCTTCGGCTCCGAGCGCATGGACAGCATGCTCCAGAAGCTCGGCCTGAAGGAAGACGAGGCCATCATTCATCCGTGGATCAACAAGGCTCTGGAAAAGGCCCAGACCAAGGTTGAGGCCCGCAACTTCGACATCCGCAAGAACTTGCTGAAATATGACGACGTCGCCAACGACCAGCGCAAGGTGGTGTTCGAACAGCGCATCGAGCTGATGGACGGCGAAGGCCTCGGCGAGACGATCGCAGAGATGCGGACCGGCGTCATCGAGGAAATCGTCAACAAGGCAATCCCCGAGAACGCCTATCCCGAACAGTGGGATCTGGCAGGTCTGCGCGCCGAGGTCGCCCAGTACCTCAATCTCGACCTGCCCGTCGAGGAATGGGCGAAGGAAGAAGGCATCGCCGAGGACGATATTCGCCAGCGCATTACCGAGGCCGCCGAGGCCGCCGCGAAGGACCGCGCCGAACGCTTCGGGCCGGATGTGATGAACTATGTCGAACGCTCGATCATGCTGCAGACGCTCGATCATCTGTGGCGCGAGCACATCGTCAACCTCGACCATCTGCGTTCGGTGATCGGCTTCCGCGGCTACGCTCAGCGCGACCCGCTGCAGGAATACAAGGCCGAGGCCTTTGAACTGTTCCAGGCCATGCTGGGCAATCTGCGTCAGGCTGTTACCGCACAGCTGATGCGTGTCGAACTGGTGCGCCAGGCGGCGGACGCTCCTCCCCCCGAGGCGCCGGAGGCGCATGGCCAGCACATCGACGCCACCACCGGCGAGGACGATTTTGGTGATTCGGCCGTGCTGCTGCGCGCTGATGCCAGCGCCGTCATCGCCCCCGAGGACCGCGATCCGGCCGATCCGGCGACATGGGGCAAGGTCAGCCGCAACGAGCCCTGCCCCTGCGGCTCCGGCAAGAAGTACAAGCACTGCCACGGCACCTTCGCCTGATCGGCGAAGGCTTTTCCTAAGAACAAAAAAAGCCCGCTGATAACAGCGGGCTTTTTTTATTGCCGTAAAGACAGCAGACGTCAGCGAGTCGGCACAGGATGCTCACCGCGGTAATCGTAGAAGCCGCGGCCTGCCTTGCGGCCCAGCCAGCCGGCCTCGACATATTTCACCAGCAGCGGGCACGGGCGGTACTTGGAATCCGAAAGGCCGTCATGCAGCACCTGCATGATCGACAGGCAGGTATCGAGGCCGATGAAGTCGGCGAGCTGGAGCGGACCCATCGGGTGGTTGGCGCCAAGCCGCATCGCCGTATCGATCGCCTCGACCGAGCCCACGCCCTCGTAAAGCGTGTAGATCGCCTCGTTGATCATCGGCAGGAGGATGCGGTTGACGATGAAAGCCGGAAAATCTTCCGAGACGGTGATCGTCTTTTCGAGAGCATTCACATAGGCCTTCGCCGTCTCGAAGGTCTGGTCATCGGTGGCGATGCCGCGCACCAGCTCGACCAGCTTCATCACCGGCACCGGGTTCATGAAGTGGATGCCGATGAAGCGCTCCGGACGATCCGTCTGCGCCGCAAGGCGCGTGATCGAGATGGAGGAGGTGTTGGTCGCAAGAATGGCCGCCGGATTGAGCTGCGGACAAAGCTCGGCGTAAATCTTGCGCTTGACCGTCTCGTCTTCCGTCGCCGCCTCGATGACCAGATCGGCAGCGGCCAGATCGGACATGGACTGGGCGCCGGAAATGCGCGAAAGCGCTTCCTTGCGGACCTGTTCGTCGAGCTTGCCGGAAGACACCTGCCGCGCAAGGTTGCCACTGATGGTGGCGAGACCCTTTTCAATGCGGTCGGAGGAAATGTCGTAGACGAGCACGTCATAGCCGGCGAGAGCCGAAACATGCGCGATGCCTCCGCCCATCTGCCCCGCTCCGACGATGCCGACCGTTCCGATCCTGCTCATTCCTGACCCCGTCTGATTGATATTTGTGCACTGCAAACTAAAAGGACGGGGCGACTGCGTCCACCCCGTCCCTGACAGTTTAATACGTATTGCGCCGGGCGGTCAAAGCGCCTTTTGGAGCTCTGGGATGATGGTGAAGAGGTCGCCGACGATGCCGTAGTCGGCGACCTGGAAGATGGGGGCTTCCTCGTCCTTG
>NZ_JACHEU010000011.1:0-2001 GCF_014201615.1 Aquamicrobium lusatiense
AGAGAAGATTTTCATGCGTTTTGCAGACCTGGCAGCGACCTACTCTCCCGCGTCTTTAGACGAAGTACCATCGGCGCTGGGGCGTTTCACGGCCGTGTTCGGAATGGGAACGGGTGCAGCCGCCCCGCCATGACCACCAGGTCGGCAAAGCGCATGTTAATTGAGAAGCTGTTTTGTGCTGATGTTTTGCGTGTCTGTTTGATCGCCTTTTCAGCCGCGAGGCTGCAAGGTCAACCGACCGTCGGCGCTTATGCGCCGCGCCCGCGCAGCTTGCGCCCTTCAGGGCGCTCAGCGTGAGCGATAACAGACATCGCTTTAGCGATGAACATAAGGAATGAGAACGATCAAGCCTATCGAACTATTAGTACCGGTAAGCTTCAAGCGTTGCCGCTCTTCCACACCCGGCCTATCAACGTGGTCGTCTTCCACGGTTCTCAGGGAATACTCGTTTCCAGGTGGGTTTCCCGCTTAGATGCCTTCAGCGGTTATCCCGTCCGTATATAGCTACCCTGCTATGCGGCTGGCGCCACAACAGGTCCACCAGAGATACGTCCATCCCGGTCCTCTCGTACTAGGGACAGATCCTGTCAATATTCCTACACCCACGGCAGATAGGGACCGAACTGTCTCACGACGTTCTGAACCCAACTCACGTACCGCTTTAAATGGCGAACAGCCATACCCTTGGGACCTGCTCCAGCCCCAGGATGCGATGAGTCGACATCGAGGTGCCAAACAACCCCGTCGATATGGACTCTTGGGGGTCATCAGCCTGTTATCCCCGGCGTACCTTTTATCCGTTGAGCGATGGCCCTTCCACACGGGACCACCGGATCACTATGACCGACTTTCGTCTCTGCTCGACTTGTCAGTCTCGCAGTCAGGCAGGCTTATGCCATTGCACTCGACGACCGATTTCCGACCGGTCTGAGCCCACCATCGCGCGCCTCCGTTACTCTTTAGGAGGCGACCGCCCCAGTCAAACTACCCACCATACATTGTCCCGGGCCCGGATAACGGGTCGCGGTTAGACATCCATAGTAATAAGGGTGGTATTTCAAGGGTGGCTCCACCAAGGCTGGCGCCCTGGCTTCAAAGCCTACCACCTATCCTACACATGTCACTACGAATGCCAATGTAAAGCTATAGTAAAGGTGCACGGGGTCTTTCCGTCTAACCGCAGGAACCCCGCATCTTCACGGGGAATTCAATTTCACTGAGTCTATGCTGGAGACAGCGGGGAAGTCGTTACGCCATTCGTGCAGGTCGGAACTTACCCGACAAGGAATTTCGCTACCTTAGGACCGTTATAGTTACGGCCGCCGTTTACTGGGGCTTCGATTCAAAGCTTGCACCTCTCCTCTTAACCTTCCAGCACCGGGCAGGCGTCAGACCCTATACGTCGCCTTGCGGCTTCGCAGAGCCCTGTGTTTTTGATAAACAGTCGCTACCCCCTGGTCTGTGCCACCCTCACCTGCTTGCGCAGACAAGGGTCACGCTTCTTCCGAAGTTACGCGTGCAATTTGCCGAGTTCCTTCAGCATAGTTCTCTCAAGCGCCTTGGTATACTCTACCAGTCCACCAGTGTCGGTTTCGGGTACGGGCTATAAGGAGGAGCTATTTCCCGGGACCGCTTCACTGCCAGATCAATCCAATAAGACCTGACAATACACGCGATCCGTCACTACCTCCAGGCTCACGAATATTAACGTGATTCCCATCGACTACGCCTTTCGGCCTCGCCTTAGGGGCCGGCTAACCCTGCTCAGATTAACTTTAAGCAGGAACCCTTGGACTTTCGGCGGGGGTGTCTCTCACACCCCTTACGTTACTCATGTCAGCATTCGCACTTCTGATACCTCCACCGCCCCTCACGGGTACGGCTTCATCAGCTTACAGAACGCTCCGCTACCGCTCGTCTTACGACGAACCCTAAGCTTCGGTGCATGGCTTTAGCCCCGTTACATTTTCGGCGCAAAGACCCTTATTTAGACCAGTGAAC
>NZ_JACHEU010000012.1 GCF_014201615.1 Aquamicrobium lusatiense
ATGGCCGAAGTTAAAAGCGACATTGAGATTGCGCGTGGAGCGTCGAAGAAGGCGATCCAGGAGGTTGGTGCGAAGATCGGGATACCGTCTGGTGATCTTCTTCCCTACGGGCACGACAAGGCGAAGGTCTCGGCTTCGTTCATCAAGTCTGTGCAGGGCAAGGAGAACGGCAGGCTGATCCTCGTGACGGCGATCAATCCGACGCCGGCCGGCGAAGGCAAGACCACGACCACGGTGGGTCTGGGCGACGGGCTCAACCGCATCGGCAAGAAGGCGGTGGTGTGCATCCGCGAGGCTTCGCTGGGCCCCAATTTCGGCATGAAGGGCGGGGCTGCCGGCGGCGGCTATGCGCAGGTGGTGCCGATGGACGACATGAACCTGCACTTCACCGGCGACTTCCACGCCATCACCTCGGCCCACAACCTTCTGTCGGCGCTGATCGACAACCACATCTACTGGGGCAACGAGCTTGCCATCGACACCCGCCGCGTCGCCTGGCGGCGCGTCATGGACATGAACGACCGGGCGCTGCGCCAGATCGTGGTGTCGCTGGGGGGCGTGGCCAACGGCTATCCGCGCGAGGCCGGCTTCGACATCACCGTGGCTTCGGAAGTCATGGCCATCCTGTGCCTGGCGCGCGACCTGAAGGATCTGGAACAGCGGCTGGGCGACATCATCATCGCCTACCGCCGTGACAAGAGCCCGGTCTTCGCCCGCGATCTCAAGGCGCACCGGCCGATGGCGGTGCTGCTCAAGGACGCCATCCAGCCCAATCTGGTGCAGACGCTGGAGAACAACCCCGCCTTCGTGCATGGCGGCCCCTTCGCCAACATCGCCCATGGCTGCAACTCGGTGATGGCGACCTCCACCGCGCTGAAGCTCGCCGACTATGTGGTGACGGAAGCTGGCTTCGGCGCCGATCTCGGCGCAGAGAAGTTCTTCGACATCAAGTGCCGCAAGGCCGGCCTGAAGCCGGCGGCCGCCGTGATCGTGGCCACGGTGCGGGCGCTGAAGATGAATGGCGGGGTGAAGAAGGAAGACCTCGGCACGGAGAATGTCGAGGCGGTGAAGAAGGGCTGCGCCAATCTGGGCCGCCACATCGAGAATGTGAAGCAGTTCGGGGTGCCGGCGGTGGTGGGCATCAACCACTTCCATTCCGACACCGAAGCCGAGATCCAGGCGGTGAAGGATTATGTCGCCTCGATGGGCGAGGAGGCGATCCTGTGCCGGCACTGGGCGCAGGGCTCGGCCGGCATCGAGGAGCTGGCGCACAAGGTGGTGCAGCTTGCTGAATCGGGCGCGGCGCAGTTCGCCCCGCTCTATCCCGACGAGCTTGGCCTGTTCGACAAGATCGACACCATCGTCAAACGCATCTATCGCGGCTCGGAGGCGACCGCCGACAAGAGCGTTCGCGATCAGCTGAAGCAGTGGGAGGCGCAGGGCTACGGCCATCTGCCGGTGTGCATGGCCAAGACCCAGTACTCCTTCTCGACCGATCCGAATCTGCGCGGGGCGCCGACGGGCCACAGCGTGCCCGTGCGCGAGGTTCGCCTCTCGGCCGGCGCCGGCTTCGTGGTGGCCATCTGCGGCGAGATCATGACCATGCCCGGCCTCCCCTCCAAGCCATCATCCGAGAACATCTATCTCAACGAAAATGGCGATATCGAAGGGCTAAGCTGAGAG
>NZ_JACHEU010000013.1 GCF_014201615.1 Aquamicrobium lusatiense
GACGATCTCCGCCGTTTCGATGACGGCATGGAGGAGAACGTCGGCGCCTGCTGCGGCCCATTCCTTCGAGATGTCCTCGGCCTCGTTGTGCGACAGCCCGTCGACGCAGGGGCACATGATCATCGTCGCCGGCGCCACCTTCGCCACCCAGCACGCATCGTGGCCGGCGCCCGAGATGATGTCCATGTGGGAGTAGCCCAGCCTGTCGGCCGCGGCGCGCACCCGCGCCACCAGTTCGGGCGCGAAGGTCACCGGATCGAAATGGCCCACCGCCTCCACCGCGCAGCCGACGCCGAGCTCGTCGGCGATCTTCTGCGCCCCCGCCTCGATCCTGGCCCGCATGCCGTCCAGCTTTTTCTGGTCAGGCGAGCGGATGTCGACCGTGAACACCACCTTGCCCGGCAGCACATTGCGCGAATTGGGCGCGAACGTCACCTGCCCCACCCCGCCAACGGCGCCCGGCTGATTTTCCATGGCAACGCTCTGCACCAGTTCCAGAATGCGGCCCATGGCAAGGCCTGCATTGACCCGCATCGACATCGGCGTCGAGCCGGTATGGGCTTCCTTGCCGGTCAGCGTGAATTCAAGCCACCACAGACCCTGGCCATGGGTGACGACGCCGATCTGCCGGCTTTCCGCCTCGAGGATCGGCCCCTGCTCGATGTGATATTCGAAATAGGCGTGCATTTTGCGCGCGCCCACCTCTTCCTCGCCCACCCAGCCGATGCGCTGCAGCTCGTCGCCGAAGCGCTTGCCCTCCATGTCGGTGCGGCCATAGGCATAGTCGAGCTCAAGCTCGCCGGCGAACACGCCCGACGCCAGCATGGCCGGTGCAAAGCGCGCGCCTTCCTCGTTGGTCCAGTTGGTGACGACGATGGGATGTTTCGTGGCGATGCCGAGGTCGTTGAGCGAGCGGGCCACTTCCAGCCCCGCCAGCACGCCGAGCACGCCGTCGAACTTGCCGCCTGTCGGCTGGGTGTCGAGATGCGAGCCGATATAGACCGGCAGCGCTTCCGGGTCGGTGCCGGGCCGCGTCATGAACATGTTGCCCATGCGGTCGACGCCCATCTCAAGGCCGGCATCCTCGCACCAGCGCCGGAACAGATGGCGCCCCTCATTGTCGGCGTCGGTCAGCGTCTGGCGGTTGTTGCCGCCCGCAATGCCGGGACCAACCTTCGCCATCTCCATCAGCGAATCCCACAAACGGTCCGGATCAATGCGAAGGTTCTCGCCGGAGGTG